>JBCNVF010000074.1 GCA_039630355.1 Brevinematia bacterium | reverse complement strand
AATTCCGATCATAACCTAAGGGTTTTATGAAAGAGAGTATTTTTATTTCAGTAATCTCCTATATCCTCGCTGTAGTTTTAATAGTTGTTGGTGTTCCACTTATCTCAGAGGTTCTATATAGTTCCTTCTCTGAAGAGATCTCAAGGGGGGATCACAAAAAAGAGTACAAGGTATACCATGAGTATCCTGAACTACCCTCACCTTCAGGAAAACTAACTAATGAGAACAAACTAGACGGTGAAGTTTCGGAAAGCAACTCTTTTGGACTAGATGAGAGAACTGAAGGCTTACTGAAAAGAGATAAACCCATAATCTGTATAGTGATAGATGACTTTGGCTACTCTCTTGAGGAGTATGTGGTGAAGGCGATTAAAGACCTTCCAATAACAATAAGCATAATTCCTTTTCTAGAGCGTTCTAAGGAGGTTTACCAGATAGCAAGGAGGTTTGGAAAGGAAGTGATCCTCCATATTCCTATGGAAGCTTATAGAAATGAAGGAAATGAGAAAAGGTATATAAGAACCAGCATGAGCGAAGAGCAGATTGTATCCTTCCTTGAGGAAGCATTTCAGGAAATAGATGCAGAAGGTATTAATAACCACATGGGATCTAAAGCCACCGAGGATGAGAGAGTTATGACTGCAGTAATCTCCTTTCTCAGAAAGAAGAACAAATTTTTCCTAGATTCTATTACAACTCCGAACACCGTAGGTATGAGAAAAGCTAGAGAGTGTGGTATGGTCCCTTTGAAGAGAGACATATTTCTGGATAACTACTCTACAAGATACCATATTCTTGATCAGCTTGAGAATATGGAAAAGATTGCTAGGACAAAGGGTTATTGCATAGCAATAGGTCACGCAAGAAAAGGAACATTGCATACATTAGCTAAATGGTATCACAAAAACAAAGATAAATACTACTTCCTCAGTCTTGGGGACCTTTACAAGTCATTGGACTTTGAGAAGAAAAAACTGGGTCTAAAATCAGCTTTTCCCCTCTTAAATTGCACAACATTGCACTAGTTCAATTTTGTGCATTTAATGGTGCAGTTTTAGTAAATTATCTTTCATAAGCTCTCTTGTTTACAAAATTGGAGAGGGTTAATACCAAAATGTTTTGGGATTTTTTAATTTCTTGAAAAATAAAAATCAAGAATACTTTAATGAATGTCAAGTTGGCATATATTTTGCAATAAATATGATTGCCCACTACGGGCAGGAGGTAAAGTATGAGGCGGTTGAGGTTTGTGATGTTAGCGCTAGTGGTAGTAATATCACTAGTGCTGGTGAGCGAGGTGAATGGTTGGAGAATAATGCAAGCATTCTACTGGAATGTCCCAACTGGAACACCTTCATGGTACTCCAATGTGTATCTTAAGGTTGGTGAGTGTGTAACTGACAAGATTGATTGTTTCTATCTACCGCCACCGCAGAAGTGTATCTCTTGGGACAACAACGGTTATGAGCCTTATGACTACTATGACCTTGGGGCTTACAATCAGAAAGGTGCTACTCAAGTAAGGTATGGTACTCAAGCTCAGCTGAAGGCTCTTATTTCTAGGATAAAGTCTTTTAGTGGTGTTAAAGTTATGGCTGATATAGTCATAAACCACAACAGTGGTGGTGCGTCCCAGTATAACCCCTTTGTTGGTAGTAATACTTGGACTGACTTTTCGGGTGTAGCAAGTGGTAGGTTCTTAAGGAGTTACTATGATTTCCATCCGAATGATTTGCATTCGACTGACGGGTATGGCACATTTGCCGGTATGCCTGATCTTTGTCAAGACAAGGAATATGTGAAGACCAATATTACTGCATGGCTTAACTGGCTGAAGAATACTGCGAATGCTGGGTTTGATTTCTGGAGACTTGACTATGTGCAAGGTTATGCACCTTGGGTTGCTCAGTATATTCATGACAACACAGGATCACCATTTATTATTGGCGAGTATTGGAGTAGCGATAGGAATGCTATTAACAGTTGGCTCAATAGTGTAAACAGAGCTAATGTTAAGGCATTTGATTTTCCCCTCTTCTACACATTGAAAAGTATGTGCAATACTACTGGTGGCTCGTTTAATATGGCGAATCTCAGTGGAGCTGGGCTTGTAGGAATAAACCCATTGAAGGCAGTTACATTTGTTGAGAATCACGATACAGATGTGAGTGACCCTATCATTTATGACAAGATGATGGCATATGCTTATACGCTTACAGCGGAAGGAGATAGTTGTGTGTTCTGGAAGGATTATTATGTTTACAACCTAAGGAGGACTGATGCTCTAGGGATAAGGCAATTGCTGTGGGTTAACTGGAGGCTTGCTGGTGGGACTACAACTGTTCTCTACACAAGTTCAGATCTTTATATAGCCCAGAGAAACGGATATGGCTCTAACCCAGGGTTGATAGTTGTAATAAACGATCATCCCAGTTCTTGGCTTGGGGCTACTGTTAGCACTAAATGGACCAATACCACTCTGCATTGTTATGCATGGAATGGTAAGGACACTGCTCAACCTGCGCAGAAGACTACTGATAGTAGTGGACGTACGGACCTTTGGGCAGCACCCAGAGGTTATGCTGTTTATGCTCCAGTAGGATATTAGTGCAACAAAGGGGGGGTAATTCCCCCTATAAGGTTTTATCATAAAAAGTTATTGCCTTAGATGAGTTAGAGTATTTAGGGATTAGAAAGAAAGTTTTTTATACACATTTTGCTATAGTCTAGCGAATTAAGGCATTTTAGGAGTCTTAAGGTTTTAGAAGCTTTTCATGTTGAATTGGAAATATTTTCCGGTCCCAGCAGAGACTGCGAGAGAAGTAAAAAAATACGTCAAATCAAATTGTAACTAGGCTCTGTTGAACTTCTTTCAAACTTGAAAATTTATACGAAACCGCTAAAAAATTCCTTTGAAGGTGTTTTCCGGAGGAAAGAATGAGAAAGCTTTTCTTATCACTATTGCTTCTTTTGCTAACTTCAGAATTAGCACTTGCTCAAAAGAGAGGGTTTAATATGCTTGTGAGTGCTAATGGTTTTTCAGCAGTGGTTTTCTCATTGGTTAAGAAAAGAGTTTCTGCATTCTATCCTTCAATTTACCGAAAGTATGATGAGAAATCAAAAGAGGTTTCATTTATACTAAGGTCTCTTGATTACAAAATAACGCTGAACGACAAGAGTTTCTTCCTTAAGGACTCGGAGATAAAAGATATAAATTACATTCCTGGAACTGGGATAATAAAGGTAAATTTCTCTAGTGAAATAGCAGATGTTGTTATGTATCTTTTTTCCCCCTTTACTCTAAACTGTCCGTCCTTTGTAGTTAAGCTAGAGATCAGGCCTAAGGATAGAGGTGTTATAGAGATAACAAGATCTATAGGGTTTTCTGGAAGACATCAGATAGTTCCCTATGACCAAGAAAACCAGTATATAAACTCGGAGCATGGTACATTACTTTTTTACTTCAAAGAAGTTGCTAAGAGGGAAGTAGAGCTTTCTCTTTATGACTTAGTAGTTTTAGCTAAAGATCTAGAGACCTCTCTGAAGATAGCGAATTACTATTACTCTACTTTCTTTGATCCTCTTGAAAAAGAACTTGAGTTTTGGAAAAATTGGCATAGGAAAACCAAATTTCCGAACAATTTGACTGAGGAGCAAAAGGCCCTATATGAGCAATCTCTTGCATTCATAAAGATGGGGCAAGTAAGGGAAGAAGGCAAGGGGTATGGACAGATTCTTGCTTCACTCACAACAGGTAGTTGGAACATTGCCTGGGTTAGAGATGGTGTTTACTCAATTGTTGCTCTTGTTAGAGCTGGGCACCTTGAAGAGGCCAAAGATGCTCTGAAATTCTTTCTTGAGGCTGATACAGGATACTACAAGTCTTACATTTTTGATCGGAAAGAATGGGGAATCGGGGTTGACTACAAGATCTCTGTGTGCAGATACTATGGAAACGGAAAGGAAGAGTCTGATGATAATGGCAACGGGGTAAACATAGAGATAGATGGTTTTGGAATGTCTCTATGGGCACTTGCGGAGTACCTAAATGCTTCTAACGACAAAGATTTTCTTAACAGATATTTTGAAGTGATTGATAGGTTGATAATCTATCCTCTAATCTGCAACATTGACACAAATTTGGGGGTAATAAGACCTGAATCTGGACCGTGGGAGAGGCATATCAGGGACAATGGATATGATGGTGCAAAAAGGTTTACTTATACCACGATAATGGCTATAAAAGGGTTGGATGAGATAACTAAAACATTTGAGAGGTTTGGGAAAAAGTCAAGTTATGATACTAGAAAGTATGTGGATTTGCTTCTTGAGGGACTTAATAGAAACTTAGTTGATAGAGAGAGGAAAGTGTTGGTGGGTTCATATGAGCATTATGTTAGTAGGGGATATCCTAAGTATGTTGATGGAGCTGTCGTTGAAGCTATAAACTTTGGTTTGGTGCCCAAGGAAGTCTCAATAAATACTTTATCCGCATTTGAAGAAAATCTTAAGATCAAAGGCAGGGAGGGATACAGAAGAAATTTGGATGGTGGATGGTATGATAACCAAGAGTGGTGCATAATAAACCTCAGGATTGCCCTGGCGTACAAAAAACTGGGTAATCTGAGTAAATCCAAAGAGTTAGTCTCACGGATTGAGAATAAGGCTTTCAATGGATTTTACATGATACCTGAGTTACTTGATGAAAAAGATGAATCCTTTAAGGGAGCAGTTCCTATGCTTGGTTTTGGAGCAGGAGCATATATTTTGTTCTTCACAGAGTAGAAAAAATCATCAAAATGCTAAGCAATCCATAGAGCTTTGTATTTCCTTAGGGTATTTAGTGCAGGTTAAAGGGAAGTGAATTCTTTATCAGTTGGACGAGAGATTCAATTGATATGTTTTCGTTGATTACCTTTATGTGGTAGACTTTCTCATAAAAAGGTTTTCTCTCCGAGATAGTTTTTTTGACCTCTTCTTCAAGAGTTAAGGTAGTTAAGGGAGGACGACTGGAGTCAGCTTTCATTCTCTTGATTATAGTTTCCATACTTGACTCAATCAGCACAACAAACCCATTTTCCATTATCCTGCGATTCTCTTCTTTTATAACCACACCTCCGCCTGTTGAGATAACTACCTTATCTTCTTTAGAAAAGCACCTAAGTGCCTCAGTCTCAAGTTCCCTAAACTTATCTTCACCGTCTTCTTCAAAAATCTTCCTTATGCTTTTTGAAGAAAGCATTTCTATCTCCTTATCAAGATCAACAAATTTCCAGTTGATTGCAGAGGCAAGTTCTTTTCCTATGGTGCTCTTACCTGTAGCTCTGTAACCTACCAAAAACACCTGTCTTTTCATGCTACATAAACTCCAAACTTGGCTTTAGAGAATATACTTCATATACTCTCTGGGGGTTAGGTAAACTTTTCCGTTCTTTACTGCAATCTCCTTAGGTAACTTTCTTAAGTTGTAATGGGAGGCCATAACAAAGCCATAAGCTCCTGCGTCAAATATTCCTATTATATCGCCATAGTCAGCCTTGGGTAATTTTCTTGGGAGTATTCCATTCTCGTTTCTTGTAAATATGTCTCCGCTTTCGCATACATTTCCAGCAATAACTTGTTTCTCAAGCTCGGTACAGTTCAGTTTTGACAAGTTTATTATCTCGTGGTAACTACCATACATCACTGGTCTTATAAGGTGGTTAAACCCTGTGTTGACTATGACGAACTTATACATGGGGGTGGTCTTCACTTCCACAACTTTTGAGAGAAGCACTCCGCTTTCTGCTACTATATACCTACCAGGCTCTAGGAGAAGTTTCACCTCTCTCTTCTCTTTGGCTGAAAATCGTTCCATAACGTTGGATATCTCTTTCCCAAATTCCTTCAAGTCAAAAGAATTCTGTTCAGGCTTGTAAGGTATTCCTATACCCCCCCCTATATCAACAAATTCCACATCTTTAAACATTGTTGAGATCTCAACAGCTTTCTCTATAGCCTTTAGATAAACTCTGTAATCCAGCGCTCCAGAACCTATGTGGAAATGTATTCCCGATATGGTTAGATCGTATTTCTTTGATATATTCTTCACTTCCTCTAAGTAAGATTGGTATATCCCGAATTTGCTTTGAGGACCTCCGGTTATAACATGATCGTGATGACCGGTGCCATAGTCTGGATTTATCCTTATGCTTACTTTGCTACCTGGAAACCTGTTGCCTATTCTAATTAAGAGGTCAAGTGAGCCTACATTGGGAACTATACCGTTTTTCAAGCAAAACTCAATATCTTCATCTGATATTCCTATCCCTGTGAATAGAATGTCATCTTTTTTAAAGCCTAGGTCTAAAGCATACTCTATCTCACCTGGTGAGATTGTGTCCACACCACCGCCGAGATCTCTTATTAATCTCAGAATTTCACAGTTAAAGTTTGATTTCATTGCAAAGAGAATTTTCTTATTTTCATAGGGAATTGAGTTCAGAAGATTTCTAAAGTTCTCTTCTACTTTGTCTAGATTATACAGATATATGGGAGTTCCGTATTCCTTGGCAATTGAGAGAAGATCTATATCCTTAAAGTTATCTAATTTTCTTAAGTTCATATTTCCTTTCAGATTGCTAAGACTTTTATGAGTCTATAAACTGACTCATCGAAATCCTTCTTTTTCTCAAAAGCTTCTTCTAGTGGAATAGAGACCAGCTCATCGGAAACTATTCCTACCATTTTGTCTGTGTCTCCTCTGATTAACAATTCTACAGCGTAGCTACCCATTCTCGAAGCATATATTCTGTCTAGTGCAGTTGGCGAACCTCCTCTCTGTAGGTGCCCTAGTATAGTTACTCTCGTTTCGAAACCAGTTTTGCCCTCGATGTATCCAGCAAGCTGAAGGATATTCATTGATGTTTTTATTCCTTCTGAGACCACAATTATGCTACTAGTTTTACCTCGTTTCCTACCCTGTATTATTCTCTCTATCGTTTCTTCTAAGTTCAATTCTACCTCAGGTATTAGCACATCTTCGGCACCAGATGCAAGTCCTACAGCGTTTGCAATATAACCTGCATTTCTCCCCATAACTTCAACTATAAACAATCTCTCGTGAGAAGTTGCAGTATCTCTTATTTTGTCAATAGCTTCCATTGCTACGTTTATTGCAGTGTCATACCCTATTGTGTAGTCTGTTCCTTTGATATCGTTATCTATTGTTCCAGGAACTCCTATAACCCTCAAACCGAAGTCCTTAAAGAGCTCATGAGCCCCCCTAAACGAACCATCACCTCCTATCACAACCAAAGCATCTATTCCTAATTTTTCTAAGTTCTCCACTGCCTTCTTCTTCACCTCATACTGCTTAAACTCTGGCAACCTCGCGGTATATAAGATCGTTCCCCCCTTGTTTATTATACCACCTACAGAAGAAACATTCATCTCAAATATCTCACCATTAACCAGTCCTTTATACCCCCTGTAAACACCATAGACTCTTAAGCCATTGTATATGGCATACCTTACAACAGCTCTTATGCATGGGTTCATACCTGCTGAATCTCCACCACTTGTTAGCACTGCTAAACTTCTTATTCCCATCTTAACCTCCAATACTAGAGTTTGTTAAGGTTAGAAGTATACTTTGCCAGTAACTACCAAAATTATAAATCTTCAGAACATACAAACTCAAAAACCCATTCTAAAAGCAATAAATTCCGATTTGGGTAAATAGGTAAGATTCTAAACTTTTTGCTTACTTGCTCTTTTTGGTTCTAGATAGTACTCAGGTTATAAAACTTGACTTCACACTAGACTTCCTAGATGCTTGCTAAGAAGAAAACTCATCTGGTCTCCAATTGGTTATCTAGCTAGAATTTTGGAAGATAGACTTTGAATTATTTAAAATCAAAGTTCTACAGAGGATCATATGGAATATGAACCAGTAATAGGGCTAGAAGTTCATGTTCAGCTAAATACTAAGTCAAAGCTTTTTTGTTCTTGTTCTTCAGAATTTGGTGCAAACCCTAATGCAAACACTTGTCCCATATGTATGGGATACCCGGGGGTATTACCTAGGCTTAATTATGAAGCTCTCAAGAAGGCAATAGCAGTCGGATTAGCTTTGAACTGTAAGATAGCTGAATACACTAAGTTTGATAGGAAAAGTTACTTCTACCCTGATTTGCCTAAGGGATACCAAATATCGCAATACGATGTGCCACTTAATTACGAAGGGTACCTAGAGTTTGAGTTACCAGATAATAGAGTGAAGAGAGTCAGAATAATAAGAGCGCATCTTGAAGAAGACGCAGGAAAACTTGTCCACTCCGAAGTAGGAAACGAAAGTTATGTAGACTTAAACAGAGCAGGAACACCATTAGTTGAAATAGTATCATACCCTGATATGTTTAGTGTTGATGAAGCGTATTATTATCTTCAAACCTTAAGAAACACTATGAAATATATAGGGGTGAGTGATGTAAATATGGAGGAAGGTTCTCTGAGAGTTGATGCAAACGTTTCAGTAAGACCAAAGGGTAGCGATAAGCTTGGCACAAAGGTTGAGATCAAAAATATGAATTCGTTTAACTTCCTAAGACGAGCATTGGAATATGAGATAAAGAGGCAAATCTCCTTGATTGAGAGAGGCGAAAGGGTATTTCAAGAAACTAGGCTTTTTGATGTTGAAAGTGGAAGAACATATACTATGAGAACCAAGGAAGAAGCAGAAGATTATAGATACTTTCCAGATCCAGATCTACCACCTGTTGTAATTCCAAGGGAATTAGTAGAGCAAATAAGATCTTCTTTACCTGAGCTACCCTATCAGAAATACCGAAGATTTAGAGAACGGTATTCTCTACCTAGTTACGATGCACTGATACTGACAGAAGACAAAACCCTAGCAGACTATTTTGAGAAAGCAGTTAAGAGCTACAAAGGAGAGCCTAAAAAAGTGTCAAACTGGATAATGAGTGAAGTTATGAGGTATCTGAATGAAAACAACATAGATATCTCATCATTTAGTGTTCCTGCAGAATATATTTCAGAACTACTGAATATGATTGATGATGGAAAGATAAGCATAAAGATAGCAAAAGACATATTCCCCGAGATCGTAAGAACCCAGAAACCTCCAGCCAAGATTGTGGAGGAGAAAGGACTAATTCAATTATCAGATACTGGAGAAATAGAAAAATTATGCAAAGAGGTAATTCAAGAAAATCCCGCCGAGGTGGAGAAATATAAATCAGGAAAGACAAATGTATTGGCTTACTTAGTGGGACAGGTCATGAAAAAGAGTCAAGGTAAAGCAAACCCTAAACTAGTGAATGAGATTTTAACAAAACTACTAAGTTAGGTATCCTATAACTGTAAAGTCCTTACGATTTAATCAAACTTTCAGCATACCTTAAGAGTTCTCATCCAGAAGGTATGTTAGAAACACTTACCAAACTCTCTCAAGAAACTCAAGCTCTGGTTTAAGAAGTGTCAGAAAAGTGTTATCGGATAAATTTGTATTTCGGTCTTTACCTATGTTATTATTGGAGTGGAAACAAGTTTGGGGGTAAACTATGGACAGAAAGAAGTTTCTTGTTGCAGTTGGAATTGCTGTGTTACTTATTCTAGTTGTAGTATCCTTAGTTTTGATTTTAGGCAGAGGAGAGACTAGTGAGAGAGAAAAGATACTTAATCTTGTGAAAATATACGTAGAAGGTGGTGACTATGACAGAGCATTGGATTACCTAGACAAGCTTTACATTCAAAATATGGAAGACGAGGAAGTTTCTAGGCTTAGGAAGGAAATCCTCAAGAGGAAAAGACAGAAGGAAGAAGAATTGTCAAAGAGAGAAGTTATGGTCAAGGTAGATATACCTAGGGAAGTCACAAAAGAAGATATTTCCCAACCATCGCAAACAAAAGTAGAACCCATAAGAGAGGACAAAACGAAAGATAGGAAGTCACAGGCAAGAGAACTTTACGAAGAGGGAATCAACTACTTGAAAAAGAAGGATATAAATAATGCCCATCTGAGATTTGAGAAATCTAATGAACTTGATCCAGACAATACCAAGAATAAAGGAGCTTTGTCCTATACCACTTACAAAAAAGGTAACAGTGAAAAAGCATTGAAGATTGCCAACGAAGTTATTTCTGTTGATCAAAATGAACCATATTCACATCTTACAAAAGGAAACATACTTTACGATAACAATGACTACGATAATGCATTGGATGAGTTTAATAAGTTTATTTCAAGTGGTGAGGACGATGCTGAAATGAGATATAGGATGGGAATAATTTATTACACGAGGAAAATGTATGATGATGCTATAAGGGAGTTTAAGAGAGCGACCGAACTCCTACCAAACTTTGACAAAGCCTACTATAACTTAGGACTTAGCTACTATGCCGTTGGTGATAAAGACAACTCCATAAGATCCTTCAATCAAGCGATATCCGCAAATCCTACTTACTCTAAGCCCTACATAAACCTAGGAACAATATACTACTTAAATGGTGAGTATGAGAAAGCTTTAAGTTACTTTCTTAACGCTTACAAATATGAGAAAAACAATGACTCTTTGCTTGTTAAGATAGGTAACTCTTATGATAAACTTGGACAACCTGATAAAGCAATGCCATTTTACGCTATGGCAGTTAAGGTTAACTCAAAGAACTTTGTTGCTTTGTATAATTTAGGAAATTCTTATCTTTTCGTTAAGGAAGACCCCACAATGGCGAAAAAGTATATAGAATTAGCTTACTCAATAAACAAAAGTGATCCTATGCTTCTGACAACATTGGCAAACCTTCACCTTAGAGAGGGTGATAGTGATAAAGCATTTTCACTGTTCTCCGAGGTTATGAAGAATAATCCTAATCTGCCAGAAGCTTATTCTGGACTCGGATTTGTTTACCTTAGGAAGAATAAAACAGCAGAGGCAATGAAATTTTTCAAGAAAGCTCTGTCTCTTAATCCTTATGATTACAATGCACTTATAGGTATGGGAGATGCTCTTCTGAATGAAGGCTTTTATGACGATGCTGTTGGGTATTATTCTAAAGTTAGGGAAAAGTTTAAAGACTCTTACAGAGCTTTGGTAGGGCTTGGTAAATGTTATGCGAAGAAGGGAAACTTTAACCAAGCAGTTACATTCTATAAACAGGCTATCACAATAAAAGAGACTCCAGAAGTACTCTTTGAGTTAGCTTTGTCTCTTGAAAAGTCTGGTAATCGAGAGGAAGCGATAATATACTACAACAGAATAAAGGAAAAATTTCCATCTTTTGAAAGAATGGATCTTGTGAATAAGGCTTTGGGTAATCTTTGATCTAACTTTACAACTCATAAACCATCTTGTTTGGACCCATCACTTTAGCTTTATAGCAAGCTTTTTCTACATTTGATACCAAGGTTTTTGCATCATCTCCATCTTCAGGAAAAGTTTGTAATCCCAAACTCAAGGATAGACCAAAAACCAGTCCTGAAGTGCTAAGAATTGCATTGTCTATATCAGTAATAAGCCTTCTACTAAAAAGTATAGCTCCTTTCTTATCCGTCTGAGGTAGAATCAAACCAAACTTACTTACACTGAATCTAAAGCCAATATCCTCAGCTCTCTTAGAGTACTTAACTATAGAGCCTATATCCGCCAATATCTTAGTGGCAACTGATGTATTACCAGATATAGAAACATTTTCTAAGCCATTGACCTGGAAGAGTACTAGAGAGAATTGGTGATTGTGCCTTTTGGAACGGTTCACTTCTTTCCTTACAAATTCTTCAAAAAAGCTCCCTTTATATAGCCCCGTGAAGAAATCCTGAAGGGCAGAATTTTCTATCTTCTCAGTAAGAATCAGTTCAATAGCTGAAGGGTTCCTGAGATAGTGTTTTACCCTAAGCATATAGTCCACTACTGTTGCGCTTATGTGGATCTTTCTACCTAAAGCATTAGTTACGTCCTTGTGATACTTTTCTATTTCATCCCACATAGCCCTGGCAGTATCTTCATCAAGTTGTATACCTGTCAATAGAAATATGAGCTTTTGGAAAAATTTAGGATCCTTCAGCCTTCTAGCTAAAGTATGAACTTCCTTCACTTGATTAGCATTATTCATAATAGTTTTGTATATCTCAAGCATAGTTTGATCTTCAGTTTCAGTTACCAAGGGAGAAGAGTAATATCTAGCTCCACTGATAAAGATCTTCATAGAATTCACCTTTTCAGTTCTAGTATCAAATATTGTATATAGGGTTTGCAACTTTTTATTATTAGGAAGAAATCATTCTTGTGTATCTATTTTAGTTTTGCTTATAATTTCTTATATGAAGAAAGTGCTAGTTGTTGATGATGAGGTTAATATAACGAAGACGATAAAGGAAGTTTTGGAGGACTATGGGTTTTATGTTCTAACTCTCAACGATGAGCTTAGGATTTTCAATATTTTGAATACAGAGGATATAGATGTTGTAATTCTTGATTTACTTATGCCCTCAAAAAATGGTGTAGAGATATTGAAGGAGATTGTAGCACAATTTCCGCTGATACCTGTCATAATAATCTCCGGACATGGTACAATATCCGCAACAGTTGAGTGTATAAAGGTTGGGGCTTTTGACTTTATTGAGAAACCTATTTCAATAGAGAAGCTTGTGAGCACAGTAAAAAATGCTGTTAAGTTTAAGGAGCTTGAGACTGAAAAGTCCTATTTCTGGAGAGAATATAAGCTCATAGGAGAATCTGAAGCAATCAAATCAATTCTTGACATCATTGAGAAAGTAGGCGATAATTCTTCAACTGTCTTGATTACTGGTGAAAATGGCGTTGGTAAGGAAGTAGTTGCGAGGCTTATACACTATAAAAGCTCAAGAAGAGAGGAACAATTCATTGCTATAAATTGTGCTGCAATACCCGATACTCTTCTAGAATCTGAGCTTTTTGGATATGAACGGGGAGCCTTTACGGGAGCAGTTTCTTCAAAAAAAGGTAAAATAGAGCTAGCTGATAAGGGAACTTTGTTCTTGGACGAGATAGGAGAATTACCCTTACATTTGCAACCTAAGTTATTGAGAGTGCTTCAAGAGAAGGTTTTACAGAGACTTGGGAGTAATAAGGACATATCAGTAGACGTGCGATTAATATGCTCAACGAATAAGGACCTTAAGCAGATGGTCAAGGAAGGTAAGTTCCGTGAAGATTTATTCTATAGGATAAATGTTATACCTATTCATATACCTCCGCTGAGAGAGAGAAAAGAAGATATTATTGCTATCTCTAACTATTACCTTAGCGAATTCTCAAGAAGTTATGGCAAAAAGATTCTCTCAATTGATGAAGAGGTTATGAAAAAGTTTGTCAACTACCACTGGCCAGGAAATGTGAGAGAGCTGAAGAATATCATTGAAAGGCTTGTAATAATGTCGCAAGGAAATAAGATAACCCTAGATGATGTTGTGAATTATACTCCAGAGATATTGAGTAGAGAAATTAGGCTAGATCTAGATATCAATCTACCTTATAGAGAGGCAAAAAGTCGTTTTGAAAAGCTTTACTTTACTAAAATGCTTGATAGAGCTGAAGGAAGTATATCAAAACTCGCAGAACTTACTGGTCTTGATAGAACATACCTTTACAGAAAGCTTGAAAGCCTCGGAATAAGCACAGAAACTATGGGTAATTAATGTTATTTCTACTTTTAACCAAAGCAGAAGCTCTTTTTTTTAGGGATTCTTGCAATTTTTTGTTGATCCTAATTATCATTCTACAATGAAAGGAATTTTAACGTTCGCATTTTTTCTTCTTTTATGTGGCCATATTTTTGCTCAGATTATAACTGAGGTTTTGTTCAATTATCCTTACGAGAAAGAAATTTGCCAGTATATTGAGATTTTCAATAGTTCCACTAATTCGGTTGATTTAAGGGAATTTTCTATTCTTGTTCAGGGTTATGAGGTGAAGATTACCAATATTTTTCTATCTGAACTTGAGACTGAAGGAATAACTAACAGCTTCCTACTCAAACCTGGTCAGTTTGCGGTAATACTACCTTACTCTTACTCGCTTTCATCAAAACCTTTCTTTTTCCCTACGAATGCTGTCATATTGACGACTTCCACAAAATACTTGGCTCGGGCTACACCATTAAACGAAGAAATACTCTCCACTATTAAGCTTCTTTCCAATGGCACTGTGATTGATTCTGTGGTCTACAGTTCAACTAGTGGTAAGGGTATAACAATTGAAAGAAATGGAGATAGATTCGTTCTTTCTGAAAAACCTTCTTTCGGGTTTTGGGGAAAGAATAAAAGCATGTGGTTTTCAAAACCCTTGTACGAAATATATGACTCAATTGAGCTGTTTTTAAGCATAGATACAAACACTGATAGTGTAGATGTTGAAGTTCTAGGTAGAGCAACCATAACTCTGACTAGAGTTTCTGGAAACACTTTTAAAGCAAGTTTAACACCCGGACACAACGGCGAGAGAATTGTAGCAAGGTTTGGTGAAATGGTTTCTACCGCTAGGGTTCTTAATCTGTTTGAAACATCTACAAACCTAGGGAAAAAGCTCCTTCTAAACGAAGTATGTTTTTCTCCAACAAAACGTTGGGTTGAGTATTTTCAAGGAGGTAGTGGTGTAGGGCCTGCTAGGGAAGGTGATAAATACGTTGAAATTGTAAATATTTCCTCTGAAGAGATTCCTATTACAAATTTATATCTCCACGGCATCTCAACAAATACGGAAATTATCCTCAACCTTAGCACGAGTGTGTTCTATTCTTCAAAAAGGGGTTTCTCTACTATTTTAGGTTATGCTGAACCTTATGAGTATCTACTCATAAGTGCTCCGGGCATATCTAGTAATATGACTTATATGCTTAAAGATGGACATCCTTACAAAGGTGGTAAAATACTGCACTTCCTTGAGAATAAAACTTTGAGGATGATCCCGTTTAGTCATTCTAATATTTTTATCTTCTCCGGCAATCCTACTGTAAGTTTATTGCCAAATGCTTTCTCAACAGAATTTGGAGGGAGGTTTCTGAATTGGCAGGAAACTCCAGCAAGATACAACGGTTTTGCAAATCCATCAATAATTGTTGACAGTAAATACAAGACAGTAGGAACAAAAGTTAAGATATTCGTTGTTGAAGATCCACTAGAGAATGTTGCTCTTGTTAGAGTTTATACTAAAAGCACGAAAATTTCTAGGGTTATTACTCTCACAAATTTTGGTTTCTGGTATTATGGGGAATTTTTGATTTCCACGAATCAGTCAGATGTGCTTTTTGTAGGAGAGAACGATGAAGTTACGCTAGAGTATTACAAAACAGGCAAGAGATTCTATGAAACATTTTTTGTGATACCCAGCAATGCTATTAGCGTTTCAATAGAGGGATCTCCTATTGTTGAAAGAAGTGTGGTAAAAGTAGGAGAACCAGTTAGACTTATCAATGTAGATGTAGGAGACAGAGTGAAATTTTTCACTAGAGATGGGTATTTCGTGAAAGAGTTTGAAATTCAAAAAGCAGGAATTTATGAATTAGATTCCTCTCTTTTCATTAGAAGGGGGATATACTTCATTGAACACACTAGAGGAAAGGTAAAAAGTTTCTTTAAAATTCTCATCCTTGATTAATGTCTCTACTTTGCTGACCTAAAATTTTGTTCCAACCTTTGTAATTCGGATTTCCAATAAGTTCCGAAATTTAACAGTTGAGTATAATTTTCTTTTACCCCTCTTGCAGTTTCTATCGGGACTGGGTAGATGCTTTTCTTGATGAGTACTCAGGGGGTTTGGTATGAAGTAAAGTTTTGTAACTAGCGAAAACTAGAGGAGGTAAGCAAGTAAAAGTTTAGAATCTTATCTACTTGCCTAATGGAAATTGGAATTTATTGTTGAACTTCATAAGGCCTTGAAATTTTGTATTTTGTTACTCTATACCCCTTGTAGGGAAGGTTGATTGTGAGAAGTGATAGTTTGATCTTTGCTATTATTGTGCTAATGGCTTTTACCACTCGTGCTCAGTGATCACTAAGTCCTCGCTTTGAGTTTTTCTATTCTCATTTAGAACTTTAGTAGTAGAACCAGCGAGTATAAGATGGGAGAGCAATAAACAATAATCACTCTATCAACCTCTTGTTCAACATCTTAACGCCAAGTGCTATCACCACTACTGAAAAGGTTAGCAGATAGACAATATTCACTACGTTTATGCTCTCACTTCTGAATAAATTCAATCCGTGATACAATGGAGAAACTAAAAATACTATGTTTTCAAACACACTTGGAAAAACATCTAAAGGGAAGAATGTCCCTGAGAGAAGAGTAATCGGACTTATGTAGACATAGAAAAAATAATCAAAAAAGTTGATGTTGGGTGCCACAGCTGTCAAAAGTAGTCCAAGGGCGCTCAGGCATAAACCTACATACGTGGAAAGAACAAGTAATGTTAACACTTTGCCGAAAGATAGATCTACAAGTCCCGAAATGCTTAAAACCAGCAAACTTATCGCCGAAGACATAAGCCCTCTTGTAATTCCCCAAAGTAACTCACCTACGTAGATATCAAGAACGCTTGCAGGGGTATACAAATAAGCATAGAACATCTTTCCATAGAACATCTTTGAAAAGGAGTTATAAGTCGTTTCAAAAAAGCCATTATTCATAGAAGGTATAATGACTATGCTTGGCAAAATAAACTCAACGTATCTCATGCCGTTAACCTCACCAACTATCTGATTAAGTCCAACACCAAATCCAAGTATGAATATAAGAATTTCAATGGAACTGAATATCACACCATACCAGCCTTTCTTCCAAGCAATAAAATTTCTTTTCAGAATCACTAACCATCCCATATGCTCCCTAATCAGTATTATGGATTCAATCAGCCTCGTATTCAAAACCTTTCCCTGTTAATATAAAGAATAAATCCTCAAGATTTGAATTTCTTACATTGAATTTTCTTATATCTTTGTCAACGAGTAATAACTTGATTTCTGAAGGATCATCTGTAAGAATTATCAAATGATTCTCAAAATCTATCTTCCTTATGTTCTTATTCTCAAATCTGTTGTTAATTTCAATCTTCGGATATACTTCAACTGCGTATTTTGGCAAATATCTCTTTATGAGTGCTTCAGGGGGACCACTCTCTATTATCTCTCCTTTGTTCATAATAAAGACTCTATCACACAATGCTTGCGCTTCTTCAAGATAGTGTGTTGTTAAAATAATTGTCCTATTTTCTTCCTTAAGAGAAACTATCTTATCCCAAATGTTTTTCCTTACCTCGGGATCTAAACCAACGGTAGGTTCGTCCAATATGACTATCTCTGGGTTGTTCATCAAAGCCCTTGCTATCATAAGTTTTCTCTTCATCCCACCAGAAAGGTGCTCAACCCTGTCATTTGCTTTATCCATTATTCCGAACTCTTTAAGCAGTTCCATAGCTCTCCTCTTAAGAACTCTTCTTGGTATCCCAAACAATTCTCCATATAGCACTAGGTTCTCAAAGACTGAAATATCGTTATCAAGGTTATTTTCTTGAGGAACTACACCTATATATTTTTTCGCCTCTCTTAACTTAGTCCGTATGGACATGTTCATAACTGTTATTTCTCCGCTATCTACTTTAATTAACCCCACAATAGCCTTAACAAGAGTAGTCTTGCCTGCCCCGTTAGGTCCCAGAAAACCAACACATTCTCCTTTTCTTATACTTATGCTAACTTCCTTCAAAGCTTGAACATTAGGATAATTTTTATTGAGTCTCTCAATGTTGATTACAGACATATACCAGCCCCATAAACTCCTGTTCTACAACAACCTACAAAACACTGGCAAGCAAGAACAACTCTCACGCTTTTCTAAGTATAACAAATACGTGAGCTCGTAAGAAAGAAAATTTAAAGTGAAAATCGCTCCAAAACGTCCTTGCGAAATAAGATCATAATTTCATAATCTTATATAGACTTACTACAAATCAGAAACTTCACCTTTCCGATAAATTCCAATTTCCATTGGGTGAGTGGATAAGATTCAAACTTTTTGTTTACTTACGCTCTTTGTTTTTAGACAACGTTTGTCAATCACAGAATTTCACTTCATCCTAAGCCTCTTGTGTGATCAAAGGGAGTATTTGCCTATTCCGACAGAGACTGTGAAAGAACGCTCAATTGTGGATTTTAGGCTTTACTGGCTAAGTGCTGATACTTTAGAGTAGAGACAAAATTCGGCTTTTTTATAGAATTCTAGTCTTTAGAAGAGACTTGGTTGGAATATTAAAGCTTGGATTTCAAAGTTTCTTTGTAGGATAGGTCTATATAGTATTGAATTCTGTCAAGTGCTGATATATCAAGATCTTCAATATCATATCTTACGACTAGTTTAGGCTTATACAGTGCGATTTCGTATTCTTCCAAAAATATGTTCATTACTACCAAAGATCTCTTGACAATGCTATAAACAGTTAGGGATGGTTCGGGTAGTTCTATCTTAAATATCTCTTCTATTTTTTCTCTAGCGGTTTTACTGAACCTTTCAAATACAGTAGGTAGGATATGTGCAAAATTTTTGGGAACTAATGACGAAGCGAAAATTTCGCTACATCCCTCTTCAACTAGCTCCTTTATAGGTAGAGGAGCAAGAACCCCACCATCAATGATTACACTTCCGTTTTCAAGAATGGGTTTTATTACTCCGGGAACAGAGATGCTTTTCCTGACAGCTTCTTCAACATTACCTTCACTTATTGCTAGTCTTTTTGCATTTGTTATGTCGGTAGCTGTAACAATAAGCTTTGTTTTGAGTTCACTGAATCTAACTCTACCTATACACTCTTTCAGAAAATCCTCAACTTTAGTTTCAACAAAACCTTTTCTGGAGAGTGAGAAGGAGATGTACTTTAAAAAGTTTCTGGAGTTTATTTTTTTGAATACTTCTATTATCTCTGAAGATCTAAGTCCTGAGGCCCATAATGCTCCAATTAAGGCTCCTATACTACTTCCTGCAATAACATCTGGTATAATTCCCCTTTCTTCCAAGGCTTTTATGAAGCCCAGATGACATAATCCTTTAAAAGATCCACTGCCTAGGGCAACGCCTATTTTCTTCTTTCTAAGGATCATATCTTATAGACTAGTTAAAAGATCGGAAGTTTGGTTCCTTTCTAAACGCACAAAAAGTAAAACATCGTTTAAGAAAATTTTGAGAGCCTTTAAGTTTTATTTCTCTTCTTGTATATCCGAGTATTATTATATTTATTGTATGAAAAAACTTTGTTTAATTGTTATAGGACTTATTCTTACGCTTCAGAGTTTTTCTTTTAATTCTTATAGGTTCCTTGATATTTTCACTCCAAGTAGCGAAGGTTTTTTTAGTGGTTTTTCTCCTTTTAACACTTATCCGTTTGGAGTCTTCCATTCACCGCAATCTTTAGATTCGTCGTCCTCGTATTCTTTAGGTTTTTCTGTTAACAATACTGTAGGTGGGAGTATTCTCTCTGCTGTTGGACACTTTAAGGTTTTTACTTATCCGATGTTCTTGGGAGTTGCTCACCAATTTTCTTCTCTTGAAATGTATGATAACACATTTAAGTTGATTGGAAACTGTAACCAAAATTTTCTGGTTTTAGGTGCCGGGACAAAATTTGACAAAGTGTTTTCGGTTGATTTTGGTGATGTTGATTTTGGCGCATCACTGATGTTTTCATTTGATAACTGGGTTTTTCCGCAGGGAGTATATGATCGTGAGTCTTATTACCTTGAAGCATTTTTCATACCGCTTGTAGGAGCTAAGTTGTCAACTTACTACGGTCTTGAGCTTTCGTTGTCTCAGGCGCTTTTCGTAGGGGGATACTTTGGAGACTTTGCTTTTGGAGGTGATACTAAGTTGTCTCTAAGGTATTCCCCTATATCACTGTTTAGCAACGATAAGAGTGTGCAGAAATATCTTGTTGTTTACCCGTTTGTGTCATTTGGGTTTGTTAGAGTCTTTCCTACCAATGATAAATTTGTGAATGAGGTAGCAAACTTTAGGGGAGGGGTGGGAGTTGTTTCCGAGCCTTTTGAGGGAATGAAAATCTCTTTAGGTATAGATAATAAAGGGATCTCGGTGTCTTTTGTTTTCTCTCTTCTTAGTTCTCCAGTAGGAGTAGGTAGTGCAAGTTATGAGGGGATGAGGTATAACCATATACCGTCTTTATTTCTAATTTTCAGCGAGAGGGTAGTAAAACAAGTTTTAGGGATTACTCCTGATAAAGAAGAAGTTGAGAAGGGGATAGTGGAATATGAAAAAGGTAATTTTACAAACGCAAATTACCACTTTGAGAGGGCATTAAAGCATAATCCTTCAAATCAGGTTGCCCAGATCTATATTCAAAAGCTTAGACTTTGGCTTGAAAAGGATGAAGCTCTTACTAAGGAACAGCAAGAGTATGTAAAAACATTGCTTACTAGAGCTAAGGTTATGAGATCTCAAAATAAATATGGTGAAGCTATCAAAGAGTATAAAAAAGTTTTGGAGCTTAACCCTTATAATAAGGAAGCATTGGATAGTATAAAAGAAATAGAGTCTATTGTCTCAGAGGAGATTAATAGAAACTATAAAGAGGCATTGGTACTGTATTCCAGAAACGAACTTTTGGAAGCGAAGAAACTTATAACGAGAAACATTGAGTTAAACCCATTCCATGAGCCATCTACTAGGCTTGCTAAAGAAGTAGATGATAGAATTCAGACTGAAATGAGTAAAAAGTTTGAAGTTGAACAAAGGAAGAGTCTTTCCTACTCTTTATACTCTCAAGGTATGCAGGAGTTTTCTTCCTACAATTTCTTGAAAGCATTGGAACTTTTCAATAAAGCTTTGGAGGTTTATCCTGGGAATAAAGAAGCGGAAGAGGCAGTGAAGAAAACGCTGAAGGAGATTGAAATTTCTTCAAAGATCCAAGAGAACAGATCAAAGTCTGAGTTACTTGTTGCTGAAGGGAAAAAGCTAAAGGGTGAAGGAAAATATTGGGAAGCCATTGATAAGTTTAGGGAAGCACTTAGGTTTTATAGGGACAATGAAATAGCTAAATCCGAGATCAGCAATACTATTTTGACTGTGAGGTCCCAAGCAAATGTGCTTGAAAGAGAGGGGGATGAATTTTTCGTTAGCGGTGAAATTGGGAGGGCATTTGAGAAGTGGGAATCAGCTTTGGTTTTGTTAAAAGACTTACCAGAGGCGGTGAGCTTGAGACAGAAAATAGATTCAAGAAAGGAGGAACTTAAATCAAGTATTAGTATAAAGATTGCTAACGCTGAGGATTTTCTCAATGCTGGTGACTATATAAGCGCGATGAAAACTTTGGAAGGAATACTGAAGCTAGATCCAACTAACATCCAAGCAAACAGTTTACATTCCAAAGCTAGGAAAAAGTTTGATGAGTATGTAGATGGTAGGTTTAACGATGGTGTAAGAATGTTCAATGCAAAGGATTATTCTAGAGCGGTAGTTGTGTTTGAAGAGTTACTAGGTATTCTACCAGTAAGTGATACAAGGTATGCTAAATCTAAAAGCTACTACGAAGAAAGCAAAAAAGTAGTGAAGGAGTTGGAAACCAGAAGGATGATTGAGGAAAGGATGAAAGAGGTAGATGCATTTTTGGTAAACTATGATTACGAGAGTGCGAAGAAGGTCCTGGAGGCAATAATGAAACTAGACCCCAATAACTCCGAAGTTAGAAAGAAAATTGAGGAAATTGACAGAAAGGCTAAAGAAGTCACTCTTAGAGATGAGGCTAATAAGCTACTTGGGGAGGGTCTTAGGAAAATAAGAAAGAAGGAGTATGCAGATGGTATTAGCAGTCTTAAGAAAGCTAAGGAAAAATTTATACTCTTGGGAGATGATGTTTCTTTGATTGATAGTTATATCAAGAGTGCGGAAGAGGAATTTGCTCTTGAGAAAGATAAGAGCTTTAAAGATGGTAAGCTTGCTTACGAGAGAGGGGAGTATATTAAGGCAAAGGAATATCTTGAAATAGCCTTGAAGAATAACCCAGATTCTCAGGAAATAAAGCTTCTTCTTTCTGAAGTGAGGAATAAGCTTAAGGTGTTGGAGAAGGAGATGTTGGATAAGTCTGATAAGTTTTACTCTAGTGGAGAGTATGATAAAGCCCTTGAAGGGTATAACTCACTTCTAAAGATTTCGCCAAATAACGAACTTTACAAACTTAAGATAGATAACATTCATAAGATCAGAGAAGGAATGAATGAAGTGAGTAATCTGATTAAGGTTGGTAAGTATTCTGAAGCATTGGACATTGTTGATGAACTTGTGGGATTAAACCCTAGTGATAGTAATCTAAAGATTCTCAGGGATGGAGTTTTGGAAAAGTTTTATGGCTTTTTGTCTTCTGCTAAGATGGAAGTTGATGAACTTATCAAGAAGGGCAATTACAGGAAAGCTATAATAATACTTGAGGGGGTATTGAAGAGTGATCCTAACGATGTAGAAGCTAAGTCAAAGCTTTCGCTTGCTAGGAAAAGTTTAGAGGAGAAGGTTCTGAGAAATCTGTCAGCTGGTAGAAGTGCTTATAATGCTGGCAATTATAAAGAGGCTATAAGGCTGTTATCACTCGTGCTGGAGGATGATCCTAACAATACTTTTGCTAGAACGCTTCGTGATGAAGCGAGAGCAAAGTATAACGAAGCTATTTCAAAAGACAGAGAGAAGATCCAGAGGGATGTAGCTAGCTTTATGTCAAAAGGAGTGGAGGAATACAGAAAAGGAAACGTTGATAAGGCAATAGAATACTGGCAAAAAGTTCTTGATATAGATCCTGATAATGATCAGGCAAAGAAATATATAGCAAGAGCTAAATTAGGTAAGTGAATTTATATTACTATAGTGTGAGGTATTTTGTATCCATTGAAAGGAGCTGCGTATACAGTGGTGTATGCTCCTACGGAGAGGATGTAGACTAAGTCTCCAATGTCTGGTTCTGGTAAAACTATATTTTTGGCTATTACATCCATACTGTCACAGGAAGGACCTCCAATATTCCAAACTTTTTCCTTCTTACGAGAGTTTGTTCTAAAGAGGTAGTTTATCCCTCCAACAACTTCCATAAGTCCGTTGAACACACCTACATCAAGGTATATCCAATTTTCTCCGCCTCTGCAAGTTTTACCAATAACTTTTGATACTATTACTCCAGCTTCACCAACTATTCTTCTACCAGGCTCCATCTGTAAAATTAGATCGTTATATTCTCTAAATACCTCTAAGGCTTTGAATAGCTTTTTTCTAAATTCCTCTATATTTCGTGATTTTTCAGTGTAATCTATAGGAAATCCTCCACCAATGTTTAGTATCTTCATGGATACTCTATGCTTTTTTGCAATATCAAATACTCTTTTTGAGCTTTCTAAAGCTTTAACTATACTTTCAACTGAGTTGTTCTGAGATCCTGCATGAAATGTTAGTCCAACCAGGTTTACCTTTTTTTTAAGCGAATATTTTATTATGTCCTCAGCTTCTTCTTCAGATACTCCAAACTTACCACTCAGTGGCCACGAACTCTCAGGGTTTTGGACATCAAGCCTTATGTAGATATTTGCTTCAGGGAAAACGCTCTTTATCTTCTCTATCTCTTCCTTTGAATCAACACAGAGGTAGTTTATTCCTACTTGCCTGCATACTTCAATAAACTCAAGAGGTTTTATAGGATTACTGGTTATCATTCTATGTCCGCCTATACCTAGTTCTATAAGCTTTAGCACCTCTGAAGTGGAAGCAACTTCAAAGTTTGCACCGATTGATGCTAATACTCGTAATACCTCAGTGTTATCATTTGCCTTAACTGCGTAATAGATCTTAAATCCTGGAAAGGCTCTCACAAGTTCATAATACTTGCGTTTGATTGTAGCTGAATCCATAACTAGAAAGGGAGGTTTGTGTTCTAAAAGAAGATTTGAGATAATAGGTCTTAGTTTTAGAAACACTCTCTCTGGAAATAGAGTTTCCTTAAATTTAGGTGAAAATGTCTGTTCCATTTCCTGTTGAATATACCTCCATAATTTGTTGTAAAAATATAAACATTTTAGACTATGGTTTCAAGTTTGCATGCCTTCAGCTTTGCCTTTCTTTAACTGCTTTATTGTCTTGAGGTTAAGTATAGCCTTAAACTTACTTTCATCAGTTATATGGGTGTAAATCTGAGTAGCTAGGATACTCTTATGTCCTAGTAATTCTTGAACGGATCTAAGATCTGCTCCACCTTTGAGTAATTCTGTTGCGAAACTGTGTCTAAAAGTGTGGACTGAGATTTTTTTATCCAATCCTAATATAAGGACATGCTTTTTTATCATTTTCCAGACACTCACTCTACTAATTTTTTTACCGAGTTTTGAAATAAACAAAAATCCATCATCTTTTGAAAACTTTTGCATAGTTTTCTTTCTAACAAGCAAATATTCTCTGAGATACCTTTTAGCAACGTTCCCCAAGGGAACTAGTCTTTGACTACTGCCTTTACCTTTGACAATGATATAGTCATTATTAAGGTTAATATCCTCTAGTTTAAGATTGATTAACTCCGATACTCTTAACCCACAGGAAAACAGGAGTTCTATGATGGTTAGGTCTCTGACTTTCTTAGCATCATTTTTTTCTACTTTCATAATTGTATTCTTTATAAGTTCTACCTCCTCTTCTGTGAGAAACAGGGGTATATCTCTTACTACTTTAGGTCTTTCAACGAATTCTGCAGGATTTTCTTCAACGTATTCATTTATTAGGAGAAACTTAAAGAAAGTTCTGATGGCAGAAATATACCTTGCTGTAGTAGCAGGTTCTACACCTCTCTTGGAGCACATTTTTATATAGGCGTCAATATCCTTAGGAGTTAGGTTTTTTAGCTCAATTCCCTCGGATTCAACGTAATCTAGAAATTCGGAAAGGTCAAATCTGTAGGAATTTACAGTGTTTTCTGACAAACCTCTTTCATAGGAAAGATGGTTTAGGAAAGTAAGTAAAAGATGTCTATGTTCATCTTTCACAAGAGAATTATTTACCTCAAACAAGTAAGTTTACAACTAAAGTTGCTTTAAGGCAGTAGATTCTAATTTCGGTCGGTAACACTGCTCTTAAGCACTCGTTTAATTACGAGATTTCACTTCATACCAAGCCTCTTAAGTGCTTGTTGGGAAAGTGTTTACTCAGTCCCGACAGGGACTGCGAGAAAAATAAAGAAAAGATTCTTAGTTGTAAATTTTGGATTTTATTGACTTTAAGGATTTGTTAGAATTGTTTCAGCAAGTGAGGTGAGAGGTAATTTTTTTTGCTCGCCTGTAGCCATATTCTTTAGTGTTACTTTTTCTTCTTTTACTTCATCCTCACCTACGATTATTGCAAACTTAACACCAATCTTACTTGCAGTTTTCATTTGTTTTCCGATACCATCAAGGTAAGAGAGAACATGAGTTTTTAATCCCTTGGATCTTATTAGACTGGCAACCTTGAGTGAGAATTCAGCTTCGTTGGGAGAGATACTACATACTGCAACGGATAGCTCTTCTGGGACTGTGATGTTTTCTTTAAGTGCTAAGATTGTTCTTTCGACTCCCATAGCGAACCCAAATGCAGGGATATTTGGACCGCCGAACTCGGAGACTAGGTTGTTGTATCTTCCTCCACCTGCAATTGCATTCTGTGCTCCTATGCCTCTATATCTTACTTCAAAGACGTTTCTCGTGTAGTAATCTAATCCTCTCACAAGGTGTGGATCAACTAAAAAGGGAATACTAGCTTTAGAAAGCCAGTTTTCCAAACTCTCTAGGTGAGTAACACAGTTCTTGCAAAGCTTATCTGTGATCTTGGGAGCTTCCTTTAGAATATTTTGACAACTGTGGTTTTTGCAATCAAATATTCTAAGCACATTTTTTTCTCTTCTTGTCTTACAATCTTTACAAAAGTTTTCGTAATTTTTGTCAAAGAAAACCTTAAGGTCATCTTTATACTTATGCACACACTCATCACAGCCAACACTGTTTATCACTAGGTCCACTTTTGGGGAGATTTTAAGGTCTAGTAATATGTTCCAAAGTAAAGAAATTGTTTCAAAGTCAACTATGACACTGTCACTTCCAAACCACTCAACACCGATTTGGTGGAATTGTCTTAATCTTCCAGCCTGTGGTCTTTCTGCTCTGAACATAGGACCAATGTAGTATACTTTGTGGTATTTCGGATTACTGAAAAGGTTGTTTTCCAAAATAGCTCTGACCACTCCTGCAGTGCCTTCTGGTCTCATAGTCACTTTCCTGCCACCCTTGTCTTCAAATGAAAACATTTCCTTAGCTACGATGTCGCTTCCTTCCCCTATACTCCGAACAAAGAGCTCAGTCCTCTCAAGAATTGGAAGTTTTATTTCTTCAAAACCATAAGCTTTCGTATATTTGATAAAAGTATCCTCTATGAGGTTAAAGAGAAAAACATCATCGCCATAAAGATCTAGGAAACCTCTAAGTCTAGAATATCTTTCATCCATGGTAGACTAATTATCAATGAGTTACTTGTCAACTTACACTTCTTTTTGAGAGTGTTCAAAAATAAAGCACATATTCACCTCAAGTATCTTCTCCCTCAACTAATCAAAATTCTTCAAGCGGTAGTGTATGTTTGAAATGTGAATATCTATCCCAAGATGCACCTTTTCACAACCTTCCTCGCTTTCCTGTATGAAAGCCTACCCACTGTCATAAGAAGTCCTATCAAGGCAATCAAAGCGTCACTATGTTTCTTTCTTCTGCCTCTGCCCTTGTAGTAATCTTTGCAATCGTTCTTTTTGTCTCTCTGTATATCTCTTTGACACTTTTGAGGGAAAATTCATCTCTCTCCTCCAGAGACATTATTTTAATATACTTTCACAAACTCATTCCTCTTCCTGTCAGTTCTATAGACCTTTCCAACAATCTTTTGAACACCCTCACTGATGTTTTAAAGTATGACGATTTTGATTACATAGTTTTTCTTTAGTTAGAGGAAGGTTATAAGTTTATATGGAGAGAAAACGAACCTGCTAGCACAAAGCCTGGGCAGTGAAACTGCGAGGGTGACTACTGACGGTAAGCTACTATCTTGCTCTTTTATTCTTTCATGTATAGGTTTGAAAGACTGTTCAGAGTAATGCTCCCCGGGAGGGACTCGAACCCCCGACCCGGTGGTTAACAGCCACCTGCTCTGCCGACTGAGCTACCGGGGAATGTTTTCAACCTATTCTTGCTAAAGCTGAAGATATTATAAGCTTATGCTATCAGATTTTTCAAACAAAATGAGAGTAGTTCCTGTAAAGTCCGAAATTTTTGGAAGATGATTAATAATTTGACCTAAGATTATGACCTCAGATGTTTAGATCCCCAGTGCCTTCCGTGTTTTGGTTTTCTTTCTATTCTTTTTCTAATATGCTGTGGAGAGAGTAATGATGAGGTAAGGAGGATGAAAACATGAATGCCTTAATGGAAAGTTGGAGATTGCGAAGTAGTTTGCTGGGTATATTTAGAGAGACTGGGGTCTGACAATTTGCGAAGATTGAGAAGCTAAGTAAGAAAAGATAAGAAAAGAGATAAGATTCTAATGCAGTGATTGATGCTATACGTAGTCATAGCCTTGCTATTGAGGAAGGTGAGAGATAGGTTCCTAAGAAATTTGGAGGGAAGAGGACGATAAGATTAGACTATTGAGAACATCCAAGAATACTTTCGCATAGTTTTGAAAAAGATAGTGTAAGGTTTATAATATTTAATAATTAGGAGGAGAGTGTGAAGGCTGTAGAGTATGTTCTATATTTTCTTATGCTTGGTCTTTTTACTTTTGCTCCTTTTGATATAGCTTTGAATTTGAATATTCTTGGGTTTAATTTTAGGATGGTTGGGTTGTTTTTACTTTCGTTTATATTGGTAGGTGGGTATGTAATTCTTAGGAACTTTGGGAAAACTGTGCTGGTTTTCCCTCTGTGGTTAGTGTTTTTGGTAGGAGCTGTGCTGATTAATACTGTGTTTGTCTTTAATTCTATACTAATACTAAGGGGAGTAATGTATGCCCTGTGGTTTTGGTTGTTTGTTCTGTTAGTGTTTGTTTTTCTCAACTTGAGTAGAAGCCTAGATGTGAATATTGTTCTAAAACTTTACATTCTTTCGTTTGTAATTCATGCTCTTTTTGGTATAGTACAGCAAGTTGGATTTTACCTTTTTGGCATTAATATATTTATGGCTCAGCCTGGTAGGATGAATGGTTTTACCTATGAACCTTCTTACTTTGTTACCTATCTCTCGCCAGTAGTTATTCTAATTTTGCTTTATAGCTTGTTTTTGGATCCTAAAGATCTGAAAAGAAATCTACCTTACTATCTTTCAGTGGGTATTATCGCATCTGCTCTCTTCTTTTCAACTTCTAAATTAGTCTTAATTGTGTTAGTTTTGGTATTACTTTTTATAGTGCTTTTCTTTGCATTAATCCCCTTTAAAGGGGGAATAAAGTCGTTTGTTTTGCAAATCGGGAGAAATATGGTAATGGTAGTTGTTTCTTTTGTGGTCATTTTTGGTATTACCGGTTTTCTTATTGGCACTTTGCCTTATTATCTATATCAGGGATCACAGATTGATGACCGAATAACGTTAGAGAAGAAGATTAGTGAAATATCCGAAAGTAGAGAAGAGACCTCATTTGGTCCAAGGTTAGAAGAATTTAAGAAGACCATGAAAGTAGCTATTGAGAATCCAATAGTAGGTACAAGTTTAGGAGGTGTAGCACCACATAAGGCAGTAAGGGCAGGAGTTTCTCCAAGAAATAACCAAGATGTTAAGCCATTTGAGGGGATGTGTGTATATGCAGAATTATTGGCAGGACTTGGTATATTTGGTTTTCTAATAATGGCTTTGTTTGGGCTTTTTCTAGTATATGACTGTGTTAGGGTGTCTATCTCTCTAATTAGGAGGGATATGTTGCGGGAATATGTTGTGCTTTTTGCTTTGATTTCCGGACTAATTATTGAAATGGCTCTACTAGCTTTCAACCAGAATATTTTAAGGTTCTACCTATGGAATCATGTTGCTGTTACGGGTTTTTTCCTAGAAGTGTATCGTTTTCAAATTTCGCAAAATTCTGTTAATGTAGATAGTTGATAGAATGGCTAAGAGATGTTTTATGAAACTTTGGGAGAGAAAAGAAAAAAAAGTTTTAGACAGTGTAGAGGAGTTTGAGGTTGGGAAGGATTATATCTATGACAGAGAAATAGCTTTACATGATATTAAAGGTAGCATAGCTCATGTTAAGATGTTGAACAAAATAGGAATATTAAGCGATGAAGAGGTTAGGAAGATTGTGTTGGAGTTGGAACATCTTTATGAAAAGTTCAAAAAACAACCTCCAGCACTTTCCATAAGTGATGAAGACATTCACACTTATATTGAGAATCGATTAGTTTCTGCTCTTGGTGAGCTTGGTAAAAAAATTCATACTGGTAGAAGTAGGAACGATCAGGTTATAACTGCACTTAGGTTGTATGAAAAGGAGAAAGTATCAGAACTCATTGAAGGAATTGACAGAGTTTTAAAGAAGCTTGTGGAGATGTCAAAAAAGTTCAAAGGAATGCCTTTTATTGGATATACACACCTTAGGCAGGCAATGCCAACTACGGTTGATGTATGGCTTGGATCTCTAATTGAAGCTCTTGAAGATGATAGGGCACTGTTTAGGATAACTCTGGATTTCATTGATAGGAATCCTCTGGGTAGTTCTGCGGGATATGGTGTTCCTCTAAATTTGGATAGAGAATATACAACCAAACTTTTGGGATTTGGAAAACTTATAGAAAACCCTCTTTATTGCCAAAACACTAGAGGTAAGTATGAATCAATTTTGATATTTGCAATAGCCTTACTGATTGGTGACTTAGCGAGGTTTTCAAGCGATATTGTCATTTTCTCTTCGGATGAGTTTGGATTTGTAAAGCTCGGTGAGGAGATAACAACAGGTAGTAGTATAATGCCACATAAGAGAAATCCAGATGCATTTGAACTTATAAGAGCAAAGTTCAAGAAAATTCTTGGCTACTTGGTTTCAACTATGAGTATAACATTTTCTGTAATGAGTGGATATAACAAAGATTTGCAGGAAACTAAGGAAACTACAATTGAAAGTATTAAAGAAGCTCTGAAGATCTTAGGAGTTTTTGAGAAGATGCTTGATTACATAAATTTTGATGAGGAGGCGGTATATGCTAAAGCAAGCAAAAAGATCTTTTCCGCAGACATAGCCTTTGAAATAGTCAAGAACTTCAATCTTCCGTTTAGGGAAGCGTATAGGAAGGTAAGTGAAATAGTTGACTTGTATACTGATGAGAGTAGTCTGCCTTTGTTAAGAGAGAAATTCAGTGATAGCATATCACTTAAGGTAATTGAATTTCTTTCAATGGATGTGAGAGAACTTTTTAGGATATGCATTGATAAAAGAAGTAAGAAATAAATTGTTTAATAGTAGGTTCTTTAATCTGGGGGGAAGTATGAAAAAGGTATGGTTTATAGTTTCTCTAGTTTTGATTGTTGTTGTGTTAATAGGTATTTTTATCGTTTGGTTTGTAAAGTTGCCTATAAGTTCAACAGAGCTAGATTATGTGAATAAAAGAACCTCAGCAGTTTTTGGTATTCCCTTGGGTATAAACAAAGGTTACAGGGATCTGATGGGGAATATTATACTTGAAGAGGTATCATACTCTCCGGAGTTTTTTGGGAGTAGGTTTGTTGCAAAATATAATGAAGTGTTGAATTTTCTTTCAGGAATAACTGATTATTTGGAATTTTCGTTTCATTCAAATTCTGTGAACTTTCAGGATTTGTCCAGAGTTATAGGTAGTTTAGGGATGAGTGATGAAGAGATTTTTAATATTGTTACCAACCTAGTTAGTTACTACATAGATAAGATCTCTATTGAGAGTTTTAGCAATATCATAGTTGATGGAAAGATCAGGAACAAAGATATTTTCTATCATCATGCAGAGAAGCTTATAAATGCTTGGATAGAAGTATCTGTTAGAATGAGCATGCTTGAGATTGAGCTTTCTAAGGAAGCTGATAGTTTTAAGAAGAAAATGGAGAGTGTAGTTGATAGTTTGAGACAGGAAATTTACTCCGAATATTTGGAGGAACTTCAAAAAGGAAGGACTTCACTCCCTTCGGATCTTTTTGTACAGTTTCTTGATAGAGAAGTAGCAGTGGTTAAGAGTAATCTAACCTCTTACCAAAAAAAGATAGATGCTATTTACCAAAAGCTTTCAGTTCTTAGAGAAGGTTACAAGATAGGTTGGGACGAAAAAGGGAATATGCTTAAGAGAGATCCTCAGAAGTATATTGACAGATATCTAGCGAACTTTCCATATTACCTTATAAAGAGGCTTGTGAGTTATGAGTTTATAAGTTTGCCAAAAATACTTGTCTTAGAGAATCCTATCTACCGTATGAGACTTACAAATGGCAGGGTGTTTTTGGAGGTTGAGGGAAAGGTATGGGGCAGAAGTGGGAATTTTCACTTTAGGGGCTTTCTGGGTCAGGGAAAGATTGATGGAACTATTGGGATTAGTAGTTTTGAGAATATTGCTAACATTAAGAATGTGGTGGTAAATTTTTCTTCTAAGCTTTTCATGGATACTCTCAATGGGGAGTATGACTGTAAGGTTGAAATTGATAGTGGAGTGCCGGAGGAAGTAGCGAGGAGTATTTTTACAAACTCAAAGGTGATTGAAAGTGTAATAAGAGAACTTACTTCTGAGGAGGGATTTGTGTCAACTTTTGTTTTAGATGAAGTGGATAACTTATTCAGAAGTTACAAATCTCAGTATGAGAAATATAGAGTTGGAATAATTAAAGATATGGAAGGTGTCTATAGGGAATTCTTGAAAGAAGTTGAAAAGTCTAGGCACAAACTAAGAAAATCTTACAAAACGTAGTAAGTAGGGGTTGGCTCTATGGGGAGAGTTGCTTTAGCAATTTTAGTCGTAAGCTTGATTTTTGTTCTAGGGTGTCCTAGAGAAAGGTATGTTGGTACTACAAGTGGTGGTATTAACATTCCTTTAGCTACATATTCGGGTATTTTGGTTGCTAAGCTTAGTGCGTTTGATGAGGTAAAAAAGTTATACTACTCAACTTTTAGACCTGTTCCTTTGAGATACCCAAGTAAGAAAGTGTTTACGATAAAAGATATAAGGGAATTGAGGAATATCTATGTTGAGCTTAAGCAGTATGTTCCACCAGCAGTTAGAGAAGATAATCTTATGATAAAGGTTGGTGAAGAAATCGTTGGATATGACTTTCTCAGAGATAGGTCTGCTGTGCTTCTGACTTTTGAACCCGGAGAATACGATGTCTCTCTCCTTTCTTCTTCCGCTATTGAAAAGAATGATAAAGCTTACGTTACTATTGAATATTCCATATCTCCTTGTAATGAGAAGAAATATCCTTACCTTCTCATACTTTTTGATAATCCGGTGAAAAAGGATATTGAAGTTTCGGTTATTGAGAAAAAGTAGTTCTGGAGGTAAAATTATGTTTCCAAGAAGCTCTGGGATTTTGCTACATATTACATCACTTCCGGGGAAATATGGAATTGGTTCTTTGGGGAATGAGGCTTATGAATTTGTTAAGTTTCTGGTAATTTCGGGGCAAAGACTTTGGCAGATTCTTCCGCTTGGTCCTACGGGGTATGGCGATTCTCCTTATCAGTGCTTTTCAGCTTTTGCGGGAAATCCCTTACTTATAGACATTGATAGGCTTATCCAGAGAAAGCTTATCTCAAAAGCTGATATTCCATTGGAACAGTTTAGTGAAGAGTATGTTGACTACGGTAAGGTGATTAAGTTTAAATATGAGATATTTAGAAAAGCATTTGACAACTTTAAGAAGAGAGAAGACTTTTTAAAGGGCAGTTTTTCAAGATTCTGCAAAGCTAACTCTTGGTGGCTTGAGGATTTTTCTCTCTTTATGGCTTTAAAGTCACACTTTGGGTGGAAGTCTTGGCTTGAGTGGGAAGATGACATAAAGTTTAGAAGGCGCAATGCTGTTGATTACTACGAGAGGTTACTTGAAGAGGAGATAGAGTTTCACAAGTTTTTACAGTTTATCTTCTTTGATGATTGGTTTGAGCTTAAGGCTTTTGCAAATAGGAATGGTGTTGAGATAGTGGGGGATATACCGATCTTCGTTGCTATGGATAGTGCAGATACTTGGAGTAATACTGATATATTCATGTTTGATGAGAACCTTACACCAATAAAAGTTGCTGGGGTGCCACCTGATTACTTTAGTCCAACTGGTCAACTCTGGGGTAATCCACTCTATGACTGGGATAAACTTAGAGAGACAAACTATGAGTGGTGGATTGCTAGGGTAAAAATGTCTCTTAAGATGTATGATTACGTTAGGATAGATCACTTTAGGGGATTTGCCGGATATTGGGCTGTGCCTTATGGTTCTGAAACGGCAGTCAATGGCAAATGGGAGAAAGCTTATGGTGATGAGCTTTTTACGGTGGTTCAGGAAGTTTTAGGTAGAAACCTTCCTATTATTGCAGAAGATCTAGGTGTTATTACGCCGGATGTTGTGGCACTGAGGGAAAAGTTTTGTTTTCCAGGAATGAAAGTACTTCAGTTTGCTTTCAACAACTGGCAAGATAACGAATACTTACCCCATAACTATGATAGAAACTGTGTTGTATACACGGGAACTCATGATAATGACACTACTGTTGGTTGGTTCAGAACTATTTCCGATGAAGATAGAAAATATGTTATGAAGTATGTTGGAATTTCTAACGAAAAAGAGATAAACTGGGCACTTATAAGGCTGGCTATCTCATCATCAGCTGTGTTCTCAATTTTCCCTATGCAGGATATTCTGGGGCTAGGTAGTGAAGCTAGGATGAATAAGCCAGGTGTAGCTTATGGAAACTGGAGCTGGAGAGTTAGGAAAGACCAGATAACGGAAAAAGTTGCAGAAAAACTCTATTCTCTCTCCAAACTCTATAGTAGAATATGAGTCTGCTTAATATTTCAACGGGTATAAAAGTGGATAAGCCTTTATATCTTCCAATAACGAAGGGAGATAAATTTCAGAATCTAACAGTTAGGTGTGGTTTTTTTATTTCTCTCGCAGTCCCTGTCGGGACTGGGTGAACATTTTTCTTAATAAACGCCTAAAAGCTTAGTGTGGAGTGAAATTTGTGATTGGTGAATGCTATCTAGAAACAAAGAGAGTGAGCAAACAAAAAGTTGAACCTTAATGAAGGTCAGAATTTGTTGCTTGTTAGAATGCAGTTTGTTTGTAAATAATTAGCTTATGCTTGTGACTATTAAGGTTGGTACAAAAATAGTGTTAAACGAAGAAGTTCTTTCTAGGGTTGTTTCAGAGATTTCTGAATTAGTTCTTTCTGGGGAAAAAGTAGTAATAGTCTCAAGTGGAGCTATTGGTTTAGGTAGGAAAAAGCTTAATTTTTTCGGGCATGCTAGTCTGTCGGAAAAGCAAGCACTGTCCAGTATTGGACAACCTGAGCTTATGAAGCTATATCAGAAGCTTTTTTCTGCTTTCGATATCAAAATAGCACAAATTCTTCTAACCTATAATGACATAAATTCAAAGAGAGGATTTCTACACCTTAAGAACACGATCAACGAACTGTTTAAGATAGGAGCTGTCCCTATAGTAAATGAGAATGATGCTGTTGCAGTGGAAGAAATAAAATTTGGCAATAATGATATACTATCTGCTTTAGTTTCTACAACTATCGTGTCAGATAAACTTATAATTCTTACAGATGTTGATGGAATCTATAGGAACTACGGGACTACTCGGCAAGAGCTTGTTAGAGTGGTTAATGATGTGAGGGAGGTTAGCAAGTTTATGAAAGGAAGAGGATCTGAGTTTTCAACAGGTGGTATGAAGACAAAGATACAGGCAGGATTTATATGTATGAAGGCTGGGATAGAGTGCATTATTGCTAATGGATTTAAAGAGAACATAATAGCAAGTGTGTTAAAAGGTATGGAAGGGACTAGGTTTGTGCCAGATACTGAGAAAAAATCGCTTAAGGATAGGCTACTTATAATGTTTAGGAAGAAGGGTTATATAGTTGTAGATGAAGGTGCTGTGAAGGCTATAAAGAGTAAGAAAAGTTTGCTACCGGTCGGAATAAAAGATGTCAAAGGTAGATTTTCTGTAGGGGATGCTGTGTTTATCTCTGACGATAGTGGTAACAACATAGCTATTGGTATAACCAACTACTCTCATTCTGAAATAGAAAAGATAAAGGGTAAGAAGAGTAGCGAGATAGGGAAAATTCTTGGAATAAGTGAATTTGACGAAGAGGTTGTTCACATAGATAATATGGTCTTACTTTGATATGTCAGTAGAGTAATGATAGAGCTCTAGAATTCTTTTTCATAGACGCTACTAGCTCCTGCTACCCAACCTATTGCATTCATAAGGTGTGTTTGGTCTAGGTATACTCTTCTTAAAATATCAGGAACCAAAACGATGAAATAGTCTAGCTGACGTTGCAGTGGTTAGAAAATGTAGGAAAGAATTTTGCTCTTACTTTACCTTTAGATTAAAATTTTTTTATGGTTGAGGTGAAGGGATTTATTTTTGATCTTGATGGGACACTTCTAGACACGCTTGATGATATTGTTGATGCTGGAAATAATGTTCTTAGAAAGCTTGGGATAGCTTTTGTTGAGAAAGAAAAATTCAGAGAGTTTATCGGAGATGGTGTTAGAGAACTTTTTAGGAGATTACTTGAGTATAGGGGGGGATTTTCCGATGAAAAACTTTTACTAGCAATAAGTATGATGAAAGAGGAGTATTCTAAGAACTATCTTAACAAAACCAAGCCCTATGATGGAGTTTATGAAACTTTAGTTTTTCTTAAGGAGAGAGGCTTTAAGCTTTCGGTGCTTTCAAACAAACAGCATTTTTTCACAAAGGAGTTAGTTAGCCATTTCTTTAGGGGTATAGACTTTGTATCAGTAATTGGTATAGAAAATCCTGATGATAGGAAGCCTAACCCTAGGCTAGCTGTTGAAATAGCAAAGATTATGAATCTTGAACCTAGAGAGATATTTCTTGTTGGAGATAGTGCTACTGACATTCTAACTGCAAAGAATGCAGGTATGAGATCAGTAGGAGTCACCTGGGGATTTAAAACAGAGAATGAGATTATTTCAGCGAATCCAGATTACATAGTTCATACTCCAAAGGAGATAAGTAAGATTGTTTGTAGTGATACTTTTAACTAGAACTTTATGTTTAGTGCTACGTGGTCATAGCTTACTGAGAGTGAGACTTTCTCCTCATCTAAGAGTAACACTTCTCTGAGTCTAGTATTCCAGTTGTGAGTATAGATGAAAGGTCTGACGAGATTGTATATGTATCCGAAAACTGCTATCCCTGAAAATGCTAATGAAATAGTTTGGCTTTCTGGTGAAAGAATTAGTGCTACACCTAAGGATAGATATGGTGTAAAGAGAGAAATTATGATTCCGCCAGTGTCGTTTAAAACAAGACTGCCAAGACCGGGAATGATGTTAAGAACTGAGCCCAGTATAGTGATTCCTATTGGGATATGATACCGATTGTATAAATTCAGACGTAAATCTCCGTCAAGGATTTTAGCTTCGCTTTTTGTTGCTTTAAGTATGTCATCATCAAGAATAAATTTGCTTTCTATCATCCTCTTTATATCTTGAAGGGCTCGTATTTTCAAAGTGGTTTGGTCAACATCCGGCTTTTGCTCTATTTTATCTACCACTTCTTTTTTCTCCTCTTGTTTGACTTGTCCGATTGGAAAAGACAGTGTTTCATTATCCATAAGAAGTATGGTTTTTGACAAAACAACCTCTTTTGTTTGATCGTTTCTTACAATTATGTGGTAAGGGACTTTGGAAATAACTTTCACTGAAATATTGGTTTTGCCTACCACTGAGGATAGCACCTCGTCATTCAGGAGTATGGTATATGTTAGTTTCTCGTCAAGTTCAAGCTTCAGGCTAAGAGTTGCGAATCCTGTAGTTTTACCAGAGTAGAATGAAAAGATTTTGCTCATTATACTGTCCGCTATTTCAAAAAGGTCTTCAGAAGAGGCAGAAAATGAAGTTTCAACATTACCTTTGGAGTCATATATTGAGATATGGTAGTTGAATATATTGTCTTTCTTAGAGAAATATCCTACTATGTAACTGTCGTATCCTGTGATTGTTTTTATTATGTCACTGATGTCTCTGTTTTTAATATCAAAAGAAGATTCTACTATTTTTGCACTTGGGTAGAATTTCGCAAACTGCATTATAGACTTAAGCACTCCAACTGAGGCTGTAGGGATGTCTTTACCATCTTTGTTGTAAAATGGGAATATTATAACATTCCTTGCAAAACACGGTAGTTGCATAGACAAAAGTAGTATTAATGGAAGTAAGTAAATAATAAGCCTATTCAACATAATAGTAAAACAACCTCCTTGTTAAATAATATAGTTATCAGTTTATATTTTTCAACTAATACAACTAAGGGTGATCTTCTCTCTATTTTTCTCGCAGTCCCTCTCAGGACTGATTTTTTGAATATGATGCCGTTTACGCTTGGAGTAGCGAGTGCCTTTTTTGTTGATACTATTTTAAATTTCGTTTTTACAGTCAATTTGTAATATCTTTTGGATCTGATAAAAAATAATAGTATGGTTAAGCTTAAGTTAACTGTAGTTCTACTTTCGGTGTTGTTAATATTTCAGACAATAGCTTTTGTATTATTTGGGTTATATTACAATGACAAAAACTTTAGAAGTTTTGTTGAAAAGGGGGTTTTTCCAGTTGTTTTTGGATCTACTCAAACTACGAGTACCAATAGCTTACAAATAAACGAAGTATACTCTTACAGGATATATGGAGACGAAAACGAGGATAATCTATCTGTTATTAGATTTGAGAGAGATAAGAGTTACTTTCTGGGGAGCAAGTCTAAGGGTGGAAGTGAGGATATTTGGTTTTTCGCGGTGGATCGTGATGGTATTATAGTCAAGGATATATTTCTTGGTAAGAAGGGGGAAAATGAGGTTGGGACTAGTTTTGATACTTCGGGAAATACAATTTATCTATCAGGTGAAGTTGCAGATGTGGTAAAAAAGGTAAGCGGAATATGGGTAGTTAAGTTGACAAACTTTTCTCCTGAGTGGGATATTTTACTTAGAGGAGGAGGTAGAAACACATCTCCTGTGGTAAAGAAACTTTCAGGCGAGGATGTTGTTGTTGCCTTTTCCTCTCAAGCTATAACTTCCAACGCTTTATCTTTAGGTTTAGTGAGAATTTCAAAGTATGGAGACTTTAGCAATGTTTTGATATTTCCGGGTTCTAGTAGAGAAACTCCGATCTCGGTAGTTGAATTAACAAATGGAGATTGTTGGTTGATAGGGGAGTCTAAGTCTTTTGGGTTTGGGGAAACTGATATTTTTATCGTTTCTATTGGTAAGGATGGGAGAGTGAAGTGGTTTAAGGTGTTTGGAACTAAGTTTGCTGAATCACCAAGCTCTGCGGTTTCTTTGGGGGATGGAGTAGTAGTGTCAACTTCTGCAAAGCATTTTTCCTTACTAAAGATTAACCTAGATGGTAAGATTGAGTGGGTGAAAAAATATCTAAATGGTAGTATATCCTCTCTGCATTTGTTAGATAAGAATCTAATTGCAACGGGCACGATATTTGATCCTTATTCTCCTAACAATATATTCATTTTTGAGGCAAATGAGAACTTTGAGATACTTTGGGAAGAGAGCTATTCTTTCAGTTACGACGAGACTCCCTACGCAGTATTTGCTGACAAAAACTTTATCTACGTAGGTGGAACTTCTTACAACGACAAAACGCTAAGAGATATATGGTTTGTGAAGCTTAAAAGAGCTACTAATGTTACTACAGCTAAAGTGACAAATACACTAGTTGAGTATAGTGGTGAAATTAATCAAGTTGACGTACCTTTAGATATAGTTACCAATATATCTATATCATCAACGAACAGAGTAGTGTTTGATGTTAGTAGTGTCTTTGGATTACCTTTGGGGCTGAAAAACAGATTTGAGAAAGAGAAGATGAGTAAGAAGTTAGAGGAAAAAAAGAAGAGAACGAAGAAAGGGACAAAAGGTAAGTGGTAGGGAATATATGCATAGAATACTGGATGATATCAATTATCCGAGTGACTTGAAAAAATATAGGATTGAGGATCTTCCTAGGTTGTGTAGTGAGATTAGAGAGTTTCTTATAGAGAATGTGTCCAAAACAGGTGGACATTTTGCTCCAAGTCTTGGTGTGGTAGAACTGTCAGTTGCGCTTCACTATGTTTTTGATATGCCCAAGGATAAGATAATATGGGATGTTGGACATCAGGCATATGTTCATAAGATTTTAACGGGTAGGAAAAGCAGGTTTGGGGAGCTTAGGAAGTATAAAGGGCTTTATGGGTATCTAAAGCCTTCCGAGAGTGAGTATGACATAGTGCATGCTGGTCATAGTAGTACTTCATTGTCAATAGCTCAGGGAATATACGAAGGAAACAAGATACAAAATCGGGCTGATGAGCACATTGTAGCAGTTATAGGTGATGGTGCAATAACTGCAGGAATGGCCTATGAAGCTCTCAATAACATAGGATTCTATAAAAGCAAACTAATAATAGTTCTAAACGACAATGGAATGAGTATTTCACCAAATGTAGGGGCTATAACTCACCTATTCAACAAGTTAATAATGTCAAAAACATCGCTTATAGTAAAAAGGTATATATCCAGAAAGAAAAACCTTTTCTACATCTTATTGGGAAGACTGATTGAGTCAATAAAGTCATTCTTTTTACCCAAGAGTATGTTTTTTGATGAGTTAGGTGTTAGGTATGTAGGTCCTTTTGATGGACATAATGTGATTGAATTGGTGCATGTATTTGAGCATCTAAAGCATGATCCTGAGAAGCCTGTTTTAGTGCATGTCTTAACGAAAAAGGGTAAGGGGTACAAATTTGCGGAAGAAGATCCAGTTAAATACCACTCTGTTCCCAAATTTGATCCTGCGATTGGAGTAATTAGTGAAGGAAAACAAAATGAAGTAGTGACTTATTCCGACGTATTTTCAAAAAAGATCGTTGAGTTAGGAGAAAAGTATAAAAATTTAGTATGTATAACTCCTGCTATGAAAGAGGGATCTGGGTTGGTTGAGTTTGCAAGGAGATTTCCAGATCGCTTTTTTGATGTAGGAATAGCGGAACAGCACGGATGTACTTTTTCTCTAGGGCTTAGCATAGCTAACGCTATACCTATGTATGCAATATATTCAACTTTTTTACAGAGAGCTTATGATCAGGTAATACATGATATAGCAATATTTGGTAAAAGGGTTATACTTGCGATTGATAGAGCTGGTGTAGTTGGTAATGATGGTGAAACACACCAAGGAATTTTTGATATATCCTTTTTGAAACAGTTGCCAAATTTCGTCATAATGGCTCCATCAACAGGAGGTGATCTTGAAAGAATGCTAGAATTTTCGTTGACTCTGGCAGTTCCTACAGCTATAAGGTATCCCAAAGATAACATCAATCCAGATTCACTGCTAGGTGGACAAACCTGTGTATCTCTGGGTAGAAGTAGGTTGGTCTTTGATTCAGAAGATATATTCATAATCTCAGTGGGACACATGCTCAAGTATGTTCTTGAGGCGAGAGGGATTTTACTAAAAAAGGGTATAGAAGTTGGTGTAGTGGATCTTGTGTTTATAAAACCTTTAGATAATGAAATGCTTAGGTATCTTGCTACTAAGTCAAAAGCAGTGATAACAGTTGAGGATGGTGTGAAACTTGGGGGAATAGGAGAAACGATAGGTGTTGAATTGTATAGATATGGCTTTAAGGGAAAATTTGAAAACATAGGTGTTCCTGATGTTTTTCCGGGGCTTGGCTCTAGAGATGAACTGTTTAGAGATTTCGGAATGGATAGTGAGTCCATAGCTAATGCAGTTTTAAAACTTCTGTAAATACTCTCAAATCTACTTAGCTACACCTGTCTTTTCCAAACTTTTTATACCTGGTTCCTCAGAATGTTCTCTTGTCAAGCTTATGTAAAGTTTAATTTCCAATTTGGGGTATAGAAAAACTAGACTTTAGAAAGAGATGTTTGTAAATTTTGCTACTATTCCTGCGAACTTTGGAGTTCCTCCTACTTGTAGTATGACTTGTCCTAGGTAAACTGAGAGATTGATGGTATAATATACTCCTAGGCTAGTTATATATGAAAACGAAAAGTTAGGACCAAGTCCTAGAGAGAACGAAAGAGGTATTTTTTCTTTCGTAAGATCAAAAGAGAAAAGTCCATAGACTCCTGCATCAAAGTCAATTGCTAGCAAGTTACCACTACTTACTAGATCCGTTCCAGCTATTGGAACTACAGAAATCATGAACACATCATGCTTAAAGACGTTTATAGAAAAGTCTGCTTGAGCTCCTAAACCCAGTAAGTATCCTCCTATCCCACCAAAAACACCCCATATATATATGTCAACTTTATCTGCTATTTTTTTCTCAAGGCCTACGTCAAGTGCAAAACCACCATATCCATAGCCTATGCCTACTTCTAGGCTTTTATTTAACATAGCCTCCTTAAAGGCAAAAGAGGGTATAGCGAGTGCTAAGAGAATCGCAGTAGCAACCAAAACTCTTTTCATTGGTTCCTCCAGATCACTTAGCTAGAGATAAAATAAAGAATTATGATAGTTCTTTTCAAATTCAAAAGTCTAAAACTAGTGAAGCTTAAAACTCACGACTAGGTATAGTTTCTTCTTATTTCTTTCGCAGTCCCTGTCGGGACTGGGTAAATACTCTTCTTAATAAGCACCCAAAAGGCATGATGTGAGGTGAAGTTTTGTGGCTGGTGATGCAATCTAGAAATAAAGAGAGTTAGTGGGCAAAAAGTTTAGAGTCTGACCTATACTCACATAATGGATATTGGAATTTGTTGAGCTTAGATTCGAGGAAATCTGAAGTTTTATAAGACT
>JBCNVF010000073.1 GCA_039630355.1 Brevinematia bacterium | reverse complement strand
TTCTGGGTAGGGCTAGTGTGCTGGGGTTAGGGAAGGAAGATTTGAGGGTTGCTTGGATGAGTTATGAACACGAGGTATTCAGAATACTTTTTCACAGAAAATACCAAACTCTTGACCAAACTTCAGACCAGAAAAATTTGTAACTAAGATGTAATCTTTCTTTTTGCTATTCTTGTGTTCCCTAGAATCTTGTTTATTTACCTAGTGGAATTGGATTTATTGATTTCTAAAGCGGTTTAAAACTTGCGATTGGTGGTTTGTATCAAATAAAAAATGGGTTAGGAGTGTTGCTAAAGTAGGAGTTATGAAGCTTTTCTTGGTTGATAAAAGAATAAAGAAACTGAATGACTCTGTTCCGTCATCCTATGGTAAGTATGTGCTATACTGTATGGAGGCAAGTCAGAGGATAAGCTACAACTATGCTCTCCTTTTTGCTATTACTCAGGCAAATAGTTTGGGAAAGCCGGTTGTAGTTCTTTTTAATATAACCGACAAGTATAGATACTCTAATGCCAGATACTACAAGTTTATGCTGGAGGGGATAATAAAGCTTAAGAAGGATTTTGAGGAACTAGGAATTAAGTTTCATGTAAGATATGGTGATTATGTTTCTGGTTGTGTGGATTTGGGTTTTTCCGCTTCGTTGGTGGTGCTTGATAGAAACTACCTAACAACTCATAGAAGGTGGAGACAAGAAGTTGCGAGTAGACTAACTACTGCTGTTTTTGAGGTTGATAATGATGTTGTTGTGCCTGTTGAGTTTGTATCCAGCAAAGCGGAGCCTTATGCCTATGTCATTAGAAATAAAATCTACCCTCTTATCAATGAGTTTGTAGATGTGTTTAGTTTGCCAAAACCTTTTGTAAACTCTTGTAATTTGGACTTAGGGGAAGAGTTTTATTTTGAGGATGTAGATACATTTTTGGCTCATTTAAACGTTGATAAAACAGTTCCGGTTGTAAACACCTTCATAGGAGGATATGATCAGGCTAGAAGACTCTTGGAGGAGTTTATAAGTAACAAACTGTATAGATACAAGGAGTTTAGGAATGATCCTACTAAAGACTATCAATCTAATCTGAGTCCGTATTTGCACTTTGGGAATATATCTCCTGTTGAGATCCTTTATGAGATTCTAAGGAGGTATGATTTGGAGGATGAGAATGTAAGATCTTATGTCAATGAACTTGTGGTATGGCGGGAGCTTGCTAGGAACTTTGTGTATTATACACCGAATTATAATAGGTACGAGGGTATTCCTAGTTGGGCTAGGAATACACTTGAGGAGCACAAGAACGATAAGAGGGATTATGTTTACACTTTGGAAGAATTTGAGGGTGCTAGGACGCATGATGTATATTGGAATTCTGCTCAGAAGGAGCTTCTTAAAACGGGTAAGATGCATGGCTACATGAGGATGTATTGGGCTAAGAAGATCTTGGAGTGGACGAAAAGTCCGGAGGAAGCATTTAATATTGTATGTTATCTGAATGACAAATACGAGCTAGATGGTAGGGATCCAAATGGATATGCTGGGATATCTTGGTGTTTTGGTAATTTTGATAGGCCTTTTGCGGAAAGAAAGGTGCTAGGAAGAGTGAGGTATATGAGTGCAAGAGGATTGGAAGATAAGTTTGATATAAAAAAGTATGTTGAGAAATATAGTTGAGTTTTTGGAGAGACTGTGAAAGCTTGGAAAAGGTGGTGAAGTCTAAAGTTCACAGCTATATTATTGCTCATCTGACGAGAACTGGAATTTGTTGTGATAAAGTTTTAAAACTTGACAATGCTAGTTTAGCGGATATATTCTTCTTGTGGTGAGTTTTTGAGAGTTTAGAGGTTGAGATATGATAAGAAGGGTAGTTAGGTTTTTTCTGCCGAAAATGACTTTAAGAGGTTTTATTAATTTTATTGTTTTGTTATTTATTTTTTCTGGGATATTTTTTGGGGTGTTTTTTGGAATATTGGTTGTTTCTTTGTATGATCCGAGAAGTGTGAAAGATCTTAGGTATCTGGCGATTCCTGAGCCGATGAAGGTTTACGATCAGAAGGGTAGGTTAGTGTCAGAGCTATTTTTGGAAAAGAGGATTCCGGTGTCTTATAACCAGATATCAAAGGAGATTATTAACGCATTTATAGCAGTTGAAGACGAGGATTTCTTTTTTCACAGAGGTGTTAGTATACAGAGGATATTCAAGGCACTGGTTAAAAATATCCTTTCTGGTAGGATAAGGGAAGGAGCAAGTACTATAACTCAGCAGTTAGCCAAAAGGATATTTACAACTGGTGAGAGAAATATCTTTAGGAAGATTGTTGAGATCTGGTATGCTTTGCAGATAGAGAAGGAGTATTCAAAAGAGGAGATAATGGAGATTTACTTGAATCAGATATACTTTGGATATGGAGCTTATGGGGTTGAGATGGCTTCTAGGATTTATTTTGGTAAGAGTGCTAAGGAAGTAGGGGTTGCGGAAGCATCGCTTTTGGCTTCTATTCCTAAGGGGCCTCATATTTACTCACCGTTTGTTAATGTAAATAACGCTCAGAAGAGACAATATCTAGTTCTTAAGAGGATGGCTTCTTTGGGGTTTATACCCGAGGATAAGGTTGATGAGATTTTTACAAAGTTTTGGCAAAATTATATTACAAAGGTTGAATCCTTAAAGCTTAAGGTTGCTGAGTATGAACAGAAAGCTCCCTTTTTTGTGGAATATGTGAGGCAAGTAATATCTCAAATGTTTGGTGATGATGCGGTTTACAAGTCAGGATATAAGGTTTATACTACATTGGATCTAGATAAGCAGATTCAAGCGGAAAAGTACTTGCTTATATACAGGGAGAAAGCGCAGAGAGTTTATGAGACAACTACTTCAATAGCCGTTGAGATGATGCAACCGTATGTTGATCTTCTCTGGTCCGTATCGGAAGTTATTCCGATTTTGAAGGTGAAGAATTCTAGTAAGCTTATAGAGCTTAAGAAGAACCTGAGAGATCTCTATCGTGCGATGTTTTTGGTATCTGACCTTTGTGGTGCTGAGAAGATAAGGGCAAACTCTTATGGATATTTTCTTGAGATATCTGAGAGGAGGCTTAAAGAGAATAAGGTGGAGTGTGCTTTGGTGAGTATAAATGCGAAGAATGGGTATGTTGAGGCAATGGTTGGGGGAAGTGAGTTTTCACCAATGAATCGTTTCAATAGGGCTATACAAGCTAAGAGACAGCTTGGGTCTGCCTTTAAGCCGTTTCTTTATGCTGCAGGTATTGATGCGAGGCTTTTGACAGCAGGTAGTGTTTTTGTGGACCAGCCGATAGAGTATAGGTTTGCGGGAAGAACTTGGGCACCTAAAAATTATGAGGGAAGCTTTAGTGGTCCTGTTACACTAAGAGATGCTCTAGCAAAGTCCTTGAACACCGTGAGTGTGCAGGTTCTTGATAAAATTGGATTGGGGGTATTAAGAAACTACACCAAGAGGTTTTTTGGGTTGACCGATGATGAAGTTAATAAGTATATCAATAGTATGGCTTCTGCTCTTGGAACACTTGAGGTTTCACCACTTGATGTGGCGGTTGCTACTTCTGTTTTTTACAGAGGAGGCACGAGAGTTGAGCCTATGTTCATACTTAGAATAGAAGATAAGTATGGTAAGATGATTAAGGATTTTACGAAGGATGTCAAAAGTAAACCAGTGCAGGTGATATCTCCTC
>JBCNVF010000072.1 GCA_039630355.1 Brevinematia bacterium | reverse complement strand
GCAACATCCTCAGCAAATATCACATGCTTAACACTGTTATTGCCATCCAACTCACTAATAACCTACCACACTATTAAAACCAACATCCTACCCTCCTATTATCTTCACATCCCCACTCGTTATCACAACACCACTATCACTACCACTAGAATTTAACCTCATTACCAGGCGTGTATAAACCAATTGTGACAAGTATTGTCCTGAGGTTATTCCCCACCGCTCTACTTATTCCAGTTTGAATGCTCCTAACAGGAGTCGTTCTTGTCAAACCGTCATTAGTGTCGTTACCACCAGTTGAAACATACACAGGAACTAAAACAATAAAATTAACACTTTGGGTAGAACTTGTATTCCCAGCATTGTCCACTGAATAGATATATACCGTATTATCCCTATACCAAAATCCAGTCTAAGAAACCCAAAGCAACAAAAGTTTTATTTAGCAAACTTAAACTCACTGAGTTTTGCTACCCAGAAGTTATAGTTTTTAGCTTACTTCTCACAGTCCCTTTATTTCCTTCATTATGTCAGGAGCTTTACCTGCACTAAAGAGAACCTTTTCATTTTTATACATATAGAGCTTGATCATCTCTTCCCTTGCTGGGCCAAGATACTTCCTTGGGTCAAACTCGGAAGGTTTCTCAGAGAATACTTTTCTTATCATCGCAGTCATTACAAGTCTTGCGTCAGAATCAATATTTACTTTACAAACTGCTGATTGAGCAGCTTTCTGTATCTGATCCTCCCGCACACCAGCTGTATTTTCCATTTTACCACCAAACCTATTGATCATCTCAATGTAATCCTGAGGAACTGAAGAAGCACCATGCAACACAATTGGGAATCCCGGCAATTTTTCCTTTATCTTCTCCAGAATATCTAACCTAAGTGGTGGTAACTCCTCACCTGGCTTTACCTTAAACTTATATGCTCCGTGGCTTGTACCTATTGAAATAGCAAGAGAGTCTACCCCCGTTTTCTCAACAAAATCTACCGCTTGATCAGGATCTGTGTATATAGACTTTTCGGATGAAACATGTTCCTCTATGCCTGCTAATATTCCAAGCTCTCCCTCAACCGTCACGTCAAACTGATGAGCATATTCAACAACCTTTTTGGTTATGGCAACATTCTCTTCATAAGGAAGATGAGATCCATCTATCATAACTGATGAGAACCCGTTATCGATACAATCCTTTGCAAGTTCAAACGAATCACCATGGTCAAGATGAAGAGCAATTGGTATTTCTCCAAGACCATTTTGAAGAGCTAACTCTTTGGCAAACTCAACCGCTCCCTTTGCAAGATACCTAAGCAAAGTTTGGTTTGCATATTGCCTTGCACCCTTAGAAACTTGAAGTATTACAGGAGACTGCGTAAGAACACAAGCTGTCAATATCGCCTGAAGCTGTTCCATGTTATTGAAATTGTATGCAGGAATTGCAAATCCTTTTTGATAAGCATGCTTGAACATCACTCTAGTATTGTAAAAACCCAATTCTGTATAATGTATCGGCATTTTTTACCTCCTTTCATTCAACGCTATTTTAACAGATTTTGCGAAAGTAAGTCAAATATGCTTTCCTACTCCAATAAAACCTAAGGTCTCCTGAAGATCAGATGAATACTTTTTTCAATAAGCACCTAAGAGGCTTTGTAAAGTGAAGTTTATAATGACAGATGTTACCCAAAAACAAAGGGATAAGCAAGCAAAAAGTTTAGACCCTTACTTACTCACCTAGTGAAAATTGGAACTTATTAAACGGATTTTCACCCAAACTTGTAAAAAGAGAATTTTCTTTATTAAAATATTCCTCACCCTCAAGGAGTAGTTATGGGAAGAGTAATATACAAGGTCGGTAAAGTTATCAGTGACAAGATGAATAAAACGAGAGTGGTGGTTTACGAATACTATAAAATGCATCCATTGTATAAGAAGTTCGTGAAAAAAAGAACGAAGTTCTACGTTCATGATGAAAACAACGAAAGCTCTGTTGGAGATGTTGTTAAGATAAAGTTTACCAGACCCTTAAGCAAACTCAAAAGATGGAGATTAGTTGAAATAATAGAGAAAGCACAAAAAACTGAGGATGCAAATGTATAGGAGGCGGATATGATACAGCTAACTACCTATCTAAATGTTGCTGATAATACTGGTGCCAAGGAAATAATGTGCCTAAAAGTATTACCAGGAAATAAAAAGTACGCTACCGTTGGTGATGTAGTCGTAGCTAGTGTAAAGAAAGCCTTGCCGAATGGAATAGTTAAAAAAGGAGAAGTCGTCAAAGCTGTTGTTGTAAGAACTAAGAAAGAAATAAGAAGATCTGATGGCTCTTATGTCAGATTTGACGATAATGCTGCAGTAATAATAGACAATCAAGGTATGCCAAGAGGAACTCGCGTTTTCGGTCCCGTTGCTAGAGAACTCAGATATAAAAACTTTACCAAAATTCTCTCTTTAGCCCCTGAGGTTGTGTGAGGAGGAAGTATGGCTAAGAAAAAAGCTAAAACTAAGCTAAAAAAAGGTGATACTGTCATCGTGATAAGCGGTAGAAGCAAAGGCAAAGTAGGGAAAATTGTAGCTTTTGACGGAGATAGAGTTTACGTTGAAGGAGCTAATCTGATAAAAAAAACCTTCCGCAGGACCAGGGACAACCCTAAAGGAGGAATAATAACAACTGAAGGCAGTATCCACATATCAAATGTCATGATATATAACAAGAAGCTTGGTAAAGGTGATAGAATTGGTGCTAAGCTGGTTGGAAACAAAAAGGTTAGAGTTTTTAAAAAGACAGGTGAAACTATAGATAAAGTCTAATGGAGGATTTATGGCTAAAAAAAAGTCAGTGATAGAAGTTGGTGAAAGTGTTGGTATAAAGTCATTTGTCCCAAAGAGTAAGAAGGTTTACGAAGAAGAAGTGGTGAAGAAGTTAATTGAAGAGTTCGGTTACAAATCTACGATGGCTGTTCCTAAAATAGAGAAGATAGTCGTAAACGTTGGCTGGGGTGAAGCAGTTACTGACCCAGATTCATTAGATGTTGTCGTTGATGAACTTACACTCATAACTGGTCAAAGAGCTGTAAAAACTTATGCTAAAAAATCTATATCCAACTTCAAAATAAGAAAGGGCATGGCTATAGGAGCTAAGGTTACTCTAAGAAAGACTTTGATGTATAACTTTCTAGATGTCTTGATACATATTGCTCTTCCAAGAACAAAAGACTTCAACGGAATCAGCACTAAAGGATTTGATGGAAGAGGAAACTTATCTTTCTCCATAAAAGAACAGGTTGTGTTTCCATCAATAAAGTATGATATGATAAAACAAGTTCATGGACTGGACGTTACTATCGTAACAACAGCAAAAACAGATGTTGAAGCATACAAACTTCTAAAATATCTAGGTTTTCCATTTAGGGAGAAAGAATAGGAGGTGAGAAATGGCTAGAAAAGCTTTGATAGTTAAACAGCAAAAGGAACCAAAGTTTAAAGTCAGGAAATACAATAGATGCAAAAATTGTGGTAGAGTTAGAGGATATATAAGAGATTACGGACTTTGTAGAATGTGTTTTAGAGAATTTGCTCACAGAGGCTATCTACCAGGTATAAGAAAAGCATCTTGGTAGAAGGAGGTGGAATATGGGTATAATTGCAGATACCATAGGAGACGCCTTGAATAGAATAAAAAACGCTAGCAATTCTAGACATCTTAGCGTAAGCGTCAAGAAATCAAAATTTCTATCAAAAATACTGGACATAATGAAAGACAACGGCTACATAGACTCTTACGAGGATGATCCGGAAAACAAGTATTTCTTCAAAGTGAACTTAAAATACTATCAAGGAAAACCCGTCATAAGAGAAATAAAACTACTAAGTCATTTATCCAGAAGAATATACCTTGGTTATAGAGACATCAAGCCATTCAAGAACAACATGGGTATCGTAATAGTCTCTACTCCCAAAGGTGTTATGACAAGCGTAGAAGCAAAAAACCTAAAAATAGGTGGAATGCTGATCTGTGCTATTTGGTAGGAGGTAGTTATGTCTAGGATAGGCAAAAAACCCGTTGTTATACCAGATGGAGTCAATGTATCACTTGAAAATGGTGTTATAACTGTAAAAGGCAAGCTTGGAGAACTTAAGCTAAATATCCATCCAATAATAAATGTAAAAATTGAAGATAAGAACATAATAGTTACTCCCAAGGGCAAAGATAAGTTTGCTAAAGCTATGTGGGGAACAACTAGAGCATTGATAAACAATATGATCATAGGCGTTACCCAAGGGTTTGTCAAAAAACTACAACTAGTCGGCGTTGGGTATAGAGCAAGGATGGAAGGAAATAAGCTTATCCTCAACATCGGATATTCAAACCCTATTGAGATAACTCCACCTGAGGGAATAAAGTTCAGCGTGGAAGAGCAGGTTAAGATCACCGTCAGTGGTTATAACAAAGAGTTAGTTGGACAAATTGCTTCTAACATAAGAGCTCTAAGAAAGCCCGAACCCTACAAAGGGAAAGGTATCAGATATGAAGACGAGGTTATCACCCTCAAAGAAGGCAAGAAATCCAAATAATTTTGGAGGTAGACTATGATAAACAAGACAGAAAAAAAGAATGAAAGAAGAGAAAGAAGGAGAAAAAGAGTCAGGAAAAAGATCATAGGGTTACCAAACAAGCCTAGAGTAGTAATATTCAAATCAAACAAATATATTTATGCCCAAGCTATAGATGATATAACTGGCAAAACGTTGGCAAGTATCTCCTCAATTGCTAAGGAGCTTGAAAAGAAACTTGGAGATACCATAGAAGACGCAAAAATCCTCGGTAGTCTCATGGCTAAGAAACTTTTTGAAAAAGGAATAAATAAAATTGTTTTTGATAGAAATTTCTATAAGTACCACGGAGTAGTGAAAGCTTTCGCAGATAGTATGAGAAGTGAAGGAATCAGCTTTTAGGAGGGCAGTATGGTTGAAGAAAAAACCCTTAGAGAAAAAGTATTGATGGTGAGAAGAGTTGCTAAAGTTGTAGAAGGTGGTAAGAGGTTACACTTTAACGCCTTAGTTGCAGTAGGTGACGGAGATTCAATGGTAGGTATAGGTTACGCTACAGCTAATGAACTCATTGACGCTGTAAGAAAAGCTATAAACAAGGCCAAAAAGAATATGTTTAAAGTGAAATTTCAGAGAAAGCAAAGAACCATACCACACGAAGTTGAGATAAAGTACAAATCCTGCAAGTTAGTAATGAAACCCGCAGCTCCTGGCACTGGAATTATCGCAGAAACCAACCTAAGAAGTATCCTTGAGCTTGCAGGCTACCACGACGTTATAACCAAAATAATAGGCTCTACAAACCCCATATTAGTGTCTAAAGTTGCTGTTTTAGCCTTAAACTCTCTTGAAAGCTTGGAAGAAGTTGCAAATAGAAGAGGTATACCCATAAGTAGGCTTCTCGCAACCTTCGCTACAGAAAAAGAAGGAAACTTCAACAACAAACCGTAAACTCGGAGGTGATATATGTTGCAACTAAGAAGACCTAAATATATCAAAGATCCAAAAAGAAAAGGAATAGGTATAGGTTCGGGAATGGGTAAAACCTCGGGAAGAGGAGGTAAAGGACAAACTGCTAGAGGAAGAGGTAAAGTTGCTCCTTACTTTGAGGGAGGCCAAACCCCCCTGCACAGAAGATTACCAAAAAGAGGATTCAATTCTAAGTCAAAAAAAGAGTATGACATAGTAAACATTGAAAAACTAAACGTATTTTCAAACGGAGACGAAATAACACCACAAACACTAAAGCAAAAAGGACTGGTAAGCGGTAAAAAACCTGTGAAAATACTAGGAAATGGTGAGCTCAAGGTTAAAAATCTTGTGGTGAGAGTAGATAAAATATCTGCTTCTGCAAAGCAAAAGTTGGAGAAAAATAATGCAATCATTTCTCAGACATCCTAATATCACGGATACCATCTTACAGAAGACAAAAGCCACACTTAAGAAAGAGAATAGTTACTATTTGATTTCAGCCAAAGTTTTCTTTTACAATTAATAGAACCAATGAGGTCTATATGGCAAGAAGAAAAGAGAAGAAGAAAGTATCTGAAGGAATTGTTCACATAAAATCAACTTTTAACAACACTATTGTCACAGTAACTGATATGCAAGGAAACGTTATATGTTGGGCTAGTGCGGGTTCCTGTGGCTTTAAAAACACAAAAAAGGGAACACCATACGCTGCGCAAGTTGCAGCAGAAAGAGCAATTAAGGAAGCAATAGTTCACGGAATAAAGGAAGTTGATATTCACATAAAAGGACCAGGTCCCGGAAGAGAAACTGCTATTAGGTCTGTAATCGCATCCGGGATTAAGGTAAGAAAAATAAGAGATGTAACCCCTGTGCCTCACAATGGATGCAGACCCAAAAAGAAGAGAAGGGTTTAGGAGGTTAAACATGGGAAGGTATTTAGGTCCTGTATGCAGGTTGTGCAGAAGAGAAGGAGTAAAACTATACCTCAAAGGTGAAAAATGCCACTCACCGAAGTGCTCTCTGACTTCCAGAAAAAAGAAACCAGGTGAACCTCCAAAAAAATTAAAACCATCTCTCTCCGAATTTGGTTTAAGATTTAGGGAAAAGCAAAAGTTGAGAAGACTCTACAACATTTCCGAAAGACAGCTAAGAAGATTCCTAGACATAGCCCAAAAGAAAGGAGGAGTCATCAGTGATAATCTCTTATCTCTTCTTGAAAGAAGATTGGATAACGTAGTCTACAGAGCTGGCTTCTCTAGATCTAGAAGAGAAGCTAGACTTCTAGTCTCTCACAAACACTTTAAGGTAAATAACCGATATGTAAATATCCCTTCCTATCTTGTCAAACCCGGAGATAAAATAGAGTTTGTTTTGGACAACGATGAAATCATTAAGAATGCCAAAAATAAAAATCAGTCCACTGCACAATGGTTTAGCGTCAATATTGACAAAAAAACCATAGAAATTCTTAGGATTCCCGAGGGACAAGATCTCATCCTTGATACAAATATTAATATGCCCTATATAATTGAGTATTATTCTAAGTTCTAGTAGGAGAGGGAAAGTATGGAAGTTACTAGAATTCTTGGCTTACTCAAGTTACCAAAAGAGGTAATCTGTGACAAATCAACTTTGACAAATACCTATGGAAGAATAATTATAAGTCCACTTGAAGAAGGAGTAGGAACTACCCTAGGAAACTCTCTGAGGAGATTTTTACTCTCATCAGTTCCAGGGTATGCTATTAGTGCAGTAAAAGTAGAGGGAATCTTTCACGAATTCTCTCCGATAGAAGGAGCAAAGGAAGATTACACTGATTTTATTCTCAACCTCAAGCAAGTAAGACTAAAATTAAACTCTGAACAAGATAGAAAAGAAGTCTTCATCTCTCTAAAGGGAGAGGGAGAGTTTAAAGCTGGAGATATCTCAAAATTTGATAGTGATGTAGTAGTATTCAACCCTGAACTGAAACTCCTGACACTCAACGAAGATGCTAATCTAAGAATTAAACTTGTCATAACTTACGGCAAAGGAGCAATTCTAGCAGAAGAAGCTATCAACAACAACGAAAAAGAAAGAGAAGTAGGCCTTATACACATAGATGCTCTATATTCTCCCGTCAAAAGAGCTAACTTTGAGGTTGAAACTATAAGGGTAGACAATGAGATAAGAGAAAAGCTTATCATTGAAGTTGAAACAGATGGTAGTATTTCTCCAACTGATGCATATAAAGTGGTCATTGAAGTCTGGAAATCCTATATAAGAAGCATTAGTGAAGTTATGATAGGAGAGCTATCAACCCTTAAACCTGAGGGTAAAGTTATAGAAATCAGAGAAGTGATAAAGAAACTCTCCGCCTCAATAGAAGAATTAAACCTCTCCGCAAAAACATACAATATACTCAAAGAGTCTGGCATCACAAGGATATATGACCTTGTAAGCAAGCACGAAGAAGAACTAAAATTTAGAAGCTTTGGCAAAAAATCAATAGATGAGGTGAAGAAAAAACTAGAAGAGTGGGGACTCAGTATAGGAATGCACCTTCCAAAAGAAGTAGTAGAAGAATTTGAAAGAAATCAATAAGGAGGCGAAAATGAGACACAAAGACAAGGTAAAAAAGCTGGGTAGACACAAAAAACACAGAAAATCAATGTTAAGAAATCTAGCTCTATCACTAATAAAGAACGAAAGAATAATTACTACTGTCTCAAGAGCAAAGTACCTAAAAAGAATCGTAGAAAAAATGATAACTAAAGCTAAAAAGGATAGCTTACACAATAGAAGGGTGATATTTAGTTTCCTGAGAGATAAGAAAGGCTTAGTCAAACTATTCAGTAATATTGCAGTTAGATATATAAATAGACCTGGTGGCTATACCAGAGTTGTGAAATTAGGCAAGTATAGAAAGGGCGATAATGCAGAACTTGCAATAATTGAATTTGTTTGATTCCTACTCCCTTTTCACTTCCACTCATTAACTTTTAGCTAAACCTAAAACATGGTTTTGGAAGATTTTAAATCAGCTAGAAGTTTGAAGTTGCTAGAACCTTTAAAATTACCTATAATTAGAATTTTGTCTTTAATTTCACATAAAACTCTTTTATAATAAACAATAAGGTAAAGGTGATGAAAATAGATACGGTTAAAGACATTTCCATAATAAAAATTGAAGGTGTTGTAAATGTCCAATCTTCCATAGAGCTTGAAAACTGGTTAAACTCGCTACTAGTCAGTAGAGAAATGAAGAAAGTGATAGTTGACCTGTCTAATGTCCAACACATCTCCAGTAGTGGCTTAAGGGTTTTAGTTAGCTTCTACAAAAAAATTATCTCTAACAAGGGTAGAGTTATACTTGTCGGGTTGAATTCCAATCTGAAGAAAATCTTCAAGATTGTTGAATTAGATTCTGTTTTTGAGATCCATAGTTCTGTTGAAGAAGCTATAAATCTTCTTTCATAGAGGGAGTATGGCCAAGATTATTGCAGAAGTAGGTGACAGAAAAATATCTTTTGAGTATTTCATAAACACCTTCTTTTCATTACTTGTCGGATACTCCATAGTTGACAACACTAGTAATATCAAATTCGGTAAAAGTGATGTAGAAAAACTCTCTAAGGTTATCTTTGACCTTACTCTTGAACTAGTACTTTCATCAAACTACATAAGAGAACTCTTAGAAAAAGAGAAGAAAGCAAAGTTTGAAACAACCAAAATATTCAGTGACGGAGAAAATCTTAAGAACCTTATAATTGACAGATTAACTTTGATAGGAGATAAAGATTCTTCAAAATACTTAGATCTAGCAATTCTTCAAGAAATAATAGACACTCAAAATTTCATCTCGGATTTCATTCAATCCCATCTTATGGAAGAAGGAATAACAAGTTACGAGAAACTAGAGGAATATTATAACACTACCTTCAAAGGATTTTTATTTCTATCCTTCCTTTTTGTTTCCATTCCCAAATTGCTCAAAAAGTCTGAGAGAGTAGAGATTGAGAGGAAAATACGTGAGGATGATCCAAGAGAATTGGAGAAATTCTACGAAAGAGATTCCGAGAAAATAGTCTACTACTATGACAACATAGATGTGTTTAATTACTTTACCAGTAGTGAAGAATTTGAAAGCCAAAAGATGTATAAACTGTATGACATTCTGCAAGGAGTAGGAGTTGATCCTGACAATATGGTACTTGATGAAAATATAAAAGGAGAAATTATCAAGACAACTTCCGAGAACAGAGAAAACTTTTACAAATTCACCCAAATTGACTACGATAAGCCCTTATTCAACGAAAAAATATACCAGTACATAAAGGAGTATGTTTTTGACTCTTTATACGATGAAGTTTGGGAAAAACTTTACGATGAAGCAATGGACAAGATAAGGATAAAGTATTATGACGAGAACATAAAAGAGCTTGAAAACTTAGTTAGACCTATCTCCAGAAGATGGTTTGAGAGTACAGACAAAATCTACTAACGGTTTGTTTCTTCTACAAGCTTCTGAAATTTTTCTAACGCTTTTCCCGAGGATATAGCCTTTTTTGCTAAGGCAACAGCTTGACTCAGATCTCTTGCTAAACCTGATATAAGAATTGCCATAGAGGCATTGATTATCACCGCATTTTTCTGAGGAATATCTTTATCACTTAGAACATCAAGAAAAGCTTTCTTGTTATACTCAAGATCCCCACCTATGATTTCCTCGTAAGGTATGGGATCAAAACCAAAATCTTGTGGCTTGACTCTCAAATATCTAACATTGCCTTCGTTTAAATACGCAACCTTGGTTGGTGATGAAGGAGAAACTTCATCAAGTCCATCTTCACCATGAACTACAAATGCTCTCTTCACTCCAAGTTTTGCTAATACTTCTGGCAAAAGCTTCAACAATTTTTCGTCAAACACTCCTATAAGCTGATATTTAGGTCTTGCGGGATTTACCAAAGGTCCAAGAATATTAAACACAGTCCTAATTCCTAGCTCCTTCCTTACGGGTGCAACATTCTTCATTGAAGGGTGGTATATTGGAGCAAAAAGAAAACCAATTCCGATACGATTTATTACTTTCTCCATATCTTCGGGCAGTAGATCTATCTTTACTCCCAACCCTTCAAGAAGATCCGCACTGCCAATTTTGCTTGAAACTGCCCTATTTCCATGCTTGACTACTTTTACATCCCCCGCACCAGCTACTACGAAGGAAGAGATAGTAGAGATATTTATTGTATGTTTTCCATCACCTCCAGTTCCGCAGTTATCTACGCTCTCACCCTCAACATTTATCCTTACTGCATTATCAAGCATCCCTTTCGCAAACCCAAGAATTTCCTCACTACTCTCCCCCTTCATTCTAAGCCCCACAAGCAAAGCAGAGGTAACTGTTGAAGGTAATTCCCCCTTCACTATCGCATCTGCAAGTACCTGAGCTTCGTCACTAGAAAGATTTGTTTTGTTGGTTATCTTACCTATGAATACTGAAACACTTACTGACGGTTTTATCATTTTAACGAAGTTATCTATTATCTTCATCCCATTCTCGGTTGCTATGGACTCAGGGTGAAACTGCACACCAAACAATGGATATTCTTTGTGTCTCACCCCCATAATCTCATCATCTTCACTCGTTGCCGAAATTTCAAGTTCCTTTGGTAAGGTAACAGGATCTATAACTAGAGAGTGATACCTTGTTGCCCTAAAAGGAACTGGCAATCCCTTGAAGATACCCTGTTGATCATGTACTATAAGTGATGTCTTACCATGCATTATCCTCTTAGCGTGAATTATCCTACCACCAAAAACTTCTCCTATAGCCTGATGTCCTAAACACACCCCAAGTATTGGAACCTTGGTATAAAACTCTCTTATCACCTCTTCAGATATTCCCGCATCTTTCGGCCACCCAGGCCCAGGTGAGATAATTATACCCGACGGCGAAAGCTTTTTTATCTCCTCAATGCTCACTTCATCGTTTCTAAAAACTCTTATATTACTATACAAAGTGCCTACATACTGAACTAGATTATACACAAACGAATCATAATTATCTATAAACACAATCATAAAAAAATTATACACCTAACGATCCAAAAGATTTCAAGCTAACAGAACACCTTTTTCCAAGAAACACTAACTTTCACCCAACCCCAACAATAGATTCCAAAACTCAATAATCAGACATGTTTTTTCCTTCACCTTTCTCACACTCCTCATCAAAACTGGTAATATCTTCCCTAACAATCATCAGGAAGCCTGGTATGAAGTGAAGTTTTGTGACTGAAAAGCGCTATCTGGAAACAAATAAGAGGGCAACTTCCGCTATATTCTTCCTGAGCTTGGTTGGAAGGTCAAATAGAAAGTTTTTGATGAAGTGATTTATAGTTTTTCTGTTATTCATATATTCCTCCTTTTGCCTTTATTTTACGAGGCAAGAGGAGGTTATTTCACTTTAATTCTTACCAAACTCTACTACAAACTTCAGAAAGAAACAGCTTGACAGGTATTTTCTTTTTCATTTACACTTAGGAATAATCCACGAAAGAGGTTAAACATGATAATTGGAGTAATGAAAGAAACATTTCCCAATGAGAGAAGAGTATCTATTGTTCCTCAGGTTGTTGGTGCTTTAAAGAAGCTAGGGCTAGATGTTTTCGTAGAAAAGGGGGCAGGTGAAGGAGCGTATTGTCCAGATGAAGAATACGAGAAAGTTGGCGCAAAGACTACAACCAGGGACGAAATTCTCAGTTCCGCCGATATTATAACCTATGTTAGAGCCCCGGGAGCTGATAGAAACAACATCTCCGACATTAGTAAAATGAGAAAAGGAACTGTTGTCATTGGTCTAACAGAACCTCTTGCTAATCCTGAGGTTGCAAAGCTTTTTGCTGAAAGAGGAGTCATTTGCTTTTCTTTTGAGCTTATGCCGAGAATAACCAGAGCTCAAAGTATGGATGTCCTTAGCTCAATGGCTACCATTGCTGGATACAAAGCAGTGCTTATCGCTTCTGAACTCCTACCAAAACTTTTCCCTATGCTTATGACAGCTGCCGGCAACTTAATGTCTGCAAAGGTCTTTGTTCTAGGAGCTGGTGTTGCAGGACTTCAAGCAATTGCTACTGCCAAAAAACTAGGAGCAGTAGTAGAAGCATACGATATAAGACCTGAGGTAAAAGAAGAAGTCCAAAGTGTTGGCGGTAGATTCATAGAACTAGGCTTGGAAACAAAAGAAGCTAGTGATAAGTCAGGTTATGCCAAAGCAATGAGTGAAGAATTTTACCAAAAACAGCGCGAAATGATGTTAAGAGTTTTTGAATATACAGATGTAGTGATCTCCACAGCATCAGTCCCAGGTAAAAAAGCACCTGTTCTAATAACTAAAGAAATGGTTGAAAGAATGAAAGCAGGGTCTGTGATAGTTGACTTAGCTGCAGAAAAAGGCGGAAACTGCGAACTTACAAAGCCAGGAGAGATATACGAATACAAGGGTGTGAAGATAGCAGGACTCGTAAACCTTCCTAGCACCGTTCCTATCCATGCAAGTCAAATGTATGCAAACAATGTCAAAAACTTTCTGTCCACCATCGTTAAGAACGGAACCCTAAACATAGATCTTAACGATGAAATTATAGCAGGAACTTTAGTCACGAAAGATGGGGAGATTGTAAATCCTCTGGTCAAAAAAGCCTTAGGTTAGGAGGAACTTATGGATCCAATTATAGCTGCAATAATTTTATTTGTCTTAGCTTTAGTAATAGGTTTTGAAGTTATAACTAAAGTCCCACCAATTCTACACACTCCTCTTGTTGTCGCTTCCCATGCTATGGCTTCAATAATGGTTGTTAGTGCTATTGAAGTTACTGGTACCGCTACTAACCTACTCACAACTATTCTCGCAGTTGCTGCACTGATTATGGGAACTGTAAACGTAGTTGGTGGTTACTTTATTGCTGATAGAATGTTAGCAATGTTTAAAAGTGACAAGAAAAAGAAACAATGAGTAAGGAGGAAGAGTATGGAGTTTCTGAGAAACATTGCAACCGAATACCAGACTGTGTTTTATCTCTTCACTGTGCTATTCTTCATATTCGGACTGAAGCTACTAACTTCCGCTAGAACCGCTAGGAAAGGAAACTGGCTGAGCGCTTTTGGAATGACTGTTGCAGTAGTTGCTACCCTTCTATACAAAGGCATTATATCTTACGAATTGATAATAATAGGCGGAATTTTAGCATCAATCGCTGGAGTCCTCTCCGCATACCTTGTTGATATGAGAGCTATACCTCAATTTGTTGCAATTCTTAACGGATTCGGAGGAGGAGTTTCAGCATTAGTAGCCATCGTTGAGTTTCTTAAAGGCAAGCTTCCACCAAACGTTGAAAAACTACCATTTGATGAAACTACAAAATCAATGTATTTTCATGCAGCCGTATCATTAGACATGTTCGTAGGAACTATCACCTTCTGGGGAAGCATGGTTGCCTTCGCCAAACTTCAGAAACTCATAACAGAAAGACCCATCGTATTACCAGCTAAAAACCTCGTAAATTTCCTGCTTCTTGTAGGAATAATAGTCTGTGGAGTACTTCTAACACTAAACCCTAGTAACCTTACGTATATGTTCGGAATATTAATTCTTTCGTCACTACTAGGTCTATCACTCACTCTTGCAGTAGGTGGTGCGGACATGCCAGTTGTTATATCTCTGTTCATATCTTACGCTGGCCTATCCGCAGGCACCCTAGGCTTTGTGTTTCTTAACCACGGACTTATAATGGTAGGTGCTCTTGTTGGCGCTTCTGGTTTAATCCTAACTAGGATAATGGCTAAATCAATGAACAGAGACTTCTACGGTATACTTTTAGGCAACATTACACCTCCAGAAATGGCAAAAGTCCAAGACGATAGATCTTTCTATCAGGGTAAGGTAAAATCCACCACACCAGAAGAAGTAGCAATGATTCTTGACAGTGCAAACAGTGTTGCAATTGTTCCCGGGTACGGTCTTGCAGTAGCACAAGCTCAGGGAGCTGTAAGAGACCTGTATAACGAACTTACCAAAGACGGCAAAGAAGTATACTTTGCAATTCATCCAGTTGCAGGAAGAATGCCAGGCCATATGAATGTACTTCTAGCAGAGGTTGATATACCCTATGACAAATTGAAAACACTTGAAGAATCAAACGAACTTTTACCAGATACAGATGTAGCTATAGTCGTCGGAGCTAACGATGTTGTTAACCCACTTGCAAGAGAAGCAAAAGACTCTCCTATCTATGGCATGCCAATACTAGATGTGGATAAATCAAAAACAGTCATAGTCATAAAAAGAAGTCTAGCTCCAGGATTTGCTGGAATTCCCAACCCTCTTTTCATCAACGAAAACTCTCTAATGCTTTTTGCAGACGCTAAGCCAGGACTTACAGAAATCGTAAGAGAATACAAAGAGTTAAAGTCATAGACACACCTCCAAAAGTACTGGACATACTATCAGGACATTTCGCAAATCCAGTTCAAAAACGAAATCTAAACCCTAACTACTACTACAAATTCCCCTTTCTCTTCAACCAATATCTCACAAGGAAACCCACTGACAATTTCCTCGTTGATCTTAGTCAGTTCTTTAAATACCACAACCTCAAAGTGAGGATATTTCTCACAAAGCAGTCCAAGGAACTCTCTAATCCTACTAGAAGGAACAAAAAACACTATAGGTAACCCTAAACTTTTATATTGCTCAACCACCTTTTCCACCTTCCTCACGCTCTTTGGTATAAACCCGTAAAATATAAACCTGTGAATTGGTAAAGGAGAAACAGAAATAGCCGTTGTCAACGCCGATGGACCAGGAATAGGAATGCACCTGATTCCTCTCTTCTGTAATTCCCTGACTATTATCCCCCCAGGGTCTGAAAGATTCGGAGTTCCAGAATTTGAAACCAAGGCAACTTCTTTTCCTTCTTCAAGAAGCTTCATTATACCATTTACACTATTCTCCTCATTTGCAGAAGTTACCTTAATAAGCCTTTTCCCCTTTATTCCGTAATAGCTCAGCAATCTCAAGTGATAATCAGGATCTTCGCATAGTATAATATCAACTTTCTTGAGCACCTCCAAGGCTCTGATTGTTATATCTTCTAAGTTACCTATCGGTGTAGCTACTATGTATATTTTTTTCATTCTTCCTCTTATGAGCAGGTGGGATACCCATAGCTTTCCTATACTTTGTAACAGTTCTTCTAGATATCCTTACACCCTTATTTGAGAGTATCAAAGCAATCTTTTCATCGGAAAGTGGTTTTACACCTTCACCATCTACTAGTTCCTTGATAAGCTTTTTTATTCTGTCAACCGACACATCTTCACCCCCAATTCCCTTACCAGACCTCACAAAAAAGTATTTAAGTGGGAGAAGTCCTAAAGGAGTCAATATAAACTTATCCCTTATCGCCCTACTTATCGTAGACACTGTAGTCTCCATCTCACTGGCAAGATCCTCCAGAAGAAAAGAATTCAGAAAATTCTGCTTTCCAAGAAGAAAGTCTCTTTGATGTTGCACAATCTTATCAATTATAGCTCTCAATGTCTTTTTCCTATATTCAACTGCTAAAATTAAGCTTCTAGCTCTGTTTAGCTTACTTTTCAACTCTGGAGAATCAACTTTTCTTATAGCACTCACATACTCTTTTCTTATTCTCAAAGTAGGAACATAAGAGTCGTTATACTCTACCTCTAGAGTATTCTCATCCACTTTCCTCACAATCGCTTCCGGAACAACAATGCTAGGAGAAACAGAAAAATTTGCCCCAGGCTTCGGACTTAAGAACCTAAGAATACTTCTCAAGTTCTCAAACTCTTCCCTTGAAAGGTTATACTTTTGTCTAACTCTATCACCCTCTGTAGCTAAAAGTTTAAGATCTTCCTCTATAATTCTTCTATAAACATCCAGCTTAGGCAAGTTTGGATAGTATACTTCCAGTTGGGTAACTAATGCTTCCTCAAGAGTCTTACTACCACACCCTACCGGATCATATCTTTTTATTCTTTCCCTAATCTCCTCAATCTCACTATCTTGAAATGAATACCCCTCCACATTCCTAAGATTTTCAATACTACCTTTGAAAAAACCATTGTCATCAAGCTCATAAACTATGTAAGTAGCAAGAGTGAACAATCTTTCATCACTTATATCAAGTTTAGCCTGAAAAAGCAGATGCTCCTGAAGTGTCTCTCTTTCAGAAAGAGTACCTTCAATTGTCTGTGTATAACCACCACGAACTTTTCTTTCGTATAACTCTATCTCCTTTATCTTCGCAACATCATAGGTATCACTGACTTCCCCCAAGTCTCTGTCTATCTCGTCAACCTTATCAGTATCCACCTTGGAATACTCTGTGGAAATAAGAGATAAAGTATTTTCATCCTCTACCTCAAGCAGAGGATTTTCTTCAAGCTCTAACTTTATTCTATCATTAAGTTCCAAAATTGGCAACCCCAACAATTGAGTAGTCTGTAGAAGTAGATGTGAAGGTATCTGTTTTATTGAAAGTTTGTATGTCTGTTCAGGCACATTATTGTCCCTCATAAAACAAATTATAAATGATCACCACTCTAGATTCCTTCTTCATTCCAAATTAACAATAAAAAATTCCAATCTCCACCAGGTAATAAGTGCTTATCAAAGGAGTAATTTCACCCAGTCCCGTCAGGGACTGCGAGAGAAATAAAAAGAAACTAAACCTGATTGTAAACTCTAGACTTTATTGCTAACTTAACGAAACGTCACATTGAGTATCTAAGGCTACTAAAACTAAACTTTCTAAACTCTTTACTAATCATAATTCCAGCACGAAAACGATATTCTACAAACTAAATTGTTTCTACAACCCTTACAGTTAGAAAAAATTGAAACCCAGAAAACTATTACAAAGTCCTATATAGCAAAGAGCTAAGAATGCTACAAAGAAATGTTTCTACTACTACGAAAATTTATCACCTCAAGAAGTTAAGCAAAGAAAGTCCCATAAGTCTTGCACCTATTTGCAATCCTGCTTGGTGGGTTAGTTCAAGAAGTTTTAATTCTGTTATCGCTTTAGGAATATCAGTTGCCTGAGTCTTTGCTAAGATATCCTTCACGTATACCATATCTGTCTGTAGCCTCAAGTTAACTATCCTCAACCTTTCCGCTCTTGCACCAACCTCTGCTCTGTATCTTAGAAAGTTGTCAAGTCCGTTATCTATCAAGGCTAGATCTTCTCCTCCGAGGTTCTGCTGTCTACCTCCCAACATATCATCTCTTATCTTTATCAGTACATCAAACAGAGACATTACGTATATCTTAGCCTCGGGATTGTAGTTAAGTGGAGCCGAAACACCCTTTCTTATTATTCCAAGTCTCTCCATAACATCTCCGTCACCTACATCCTCAACCACTATGTTATGAGGCACAGTAGTTTCCAAAACTAGGAAATTGTTACCTGTTGAATTGTCAATATAAGCTTTAACTGGTATCTTCAAATCGTTTATCTTCTCCACTATCATCTCAAGACTATCACCCTTATTTACCTTTACCTCCATACCATTTATCTTAAAACTCATATCCCTATCTGCTACAAAACCCGTTCCAGGCGTAGAAGACCTTATTATCATGTTCTCGGAAGCAAATAACCTATTGCCACTTAGATTTATTTGCACAAAATCTTCAGTATCAACCTGTCTCATCACTTCCCCATCATCACCCATATATACAACCTTCTTAACAACCTCATAGTCCAGATCCTCCGACAACCCATACTCCACCCTAAACGGAAGATCCGTCTTATACCCACCATACAAAGTGGATTGCTTGTAATAGGAGTTTGCTATACTCACAAGTTCCCTTATAAGCTGATCTACCTCTATAGCCATCTTCTTCGTATCCTCCTTCGCGTATACCCCATTAGCGGACTGAACTGTGAGCTCCCTTATCCTGTGCAAAATGTCCGTAGCAGACTGAAGATTTGAATCCATAACATTTAGTCTCGCCTCTCCTTCTTCTATATTCAAAATGTATGTCTCTATTTCCTTAATTCTACTCTGAAATTGCATTGACATTGTAGTCCCTACTGGATCATCCTCCGGAATTCTTATCTTGCTCATACTCGTCAAATCTATTTGCCTCTTATTCATCTCCGACATCCTGCTTTTTAAGTAGAAAAGAAACTCATCGGATATTGCGTTTTGTGTTACCCTCCCTATCATACCAAACCTCCTTGTCACTTACCTCCTACCGTCATGGTAGGGAATTCCTTACTCTACAGAATCGGATTACTAACAAATAATTGAAATTTTTCATAAGCCCACATTCTCCTTTCACAAACTAAACACAAGACTTACAGAGAGTAAGTAAAAGTAAAACTTCAATAAGACCCTACATTTTGTCTAAAGCTAGCAATCTTACAAATTAAACTTATTGGTTCTACTTCCACCTACTAGACTTTGGGAACACGCTTGGTAAATAATACTACTGTGAAAAAATTCTGCACAGCACTGGCCTTTTTGACACTGGTATTAAATAACCAACTGTCTTTGGGGCAAGATATTGAGAAAATTCTTAGGGAAATACAATCAAAAGAAACAAAACTTGAAGCAAATTCTTTTGTGAGTAACACAATACTACCCCTAGAGCTACCTATATTAAAGGATAACGAAATAATATTCCTATATTTTCAAGCAAGAGGCAAGTCACCGGAAGATGTTGAAATAATACTCTACATTGGCGATAAGTTCACAACAAACGCTATGGAGAGAGTTGGTATAAGTGACCTGTTTGTATTTAAAACAAACTTTGGTAACTCGGATCTGATAGATTACGTATTTAAGGTAAAGTTTTCCGAAATATCAAGGAGACTTTTCAATGACCCTCAGAACAAAAAAGTAGCACTTAGAGGCAATTTGATTATGAGTAGAGTTACAAATAAAAACTACTTAGGAAGCCTTATACTAACATACGAAATTGAACCACAAACAAAAATCTCAAGGTTGGAAAAAAGAAAGTTATGGATATACTTACCCCTGGGGTATAATAGTTCAAAATCATTCTATCCTGTTATATATATGCAGGATGGGCAGAACCTATGGGATGGGGAAGGGTTACCCTTTGGGGGATGGAAAGTTGATACAATTCTTGATACTCTTATCAAAAACAACAGAATTGAGCCGGTGATTGTAGTGGGTATAGCAAATTCCGGCGAGAGGCCAAAAGAATATGTAGGTTTCTCAACACTTTATGGAATACCAACTAACGAAGATGGTATTAAACTGATTGAAGAAAATCAGAAAAAATCACTTGCCTATATGGATTTTGTTGTAAACGAAGTTATGCCTTTTGTAGAAAAGAACTTCAGAATCAAAAAAGGAAGGGAGAACACAGCAATAGCGGGTTCAAGTTTTGGCGCTGGAGCGTCACTACACATAGCATTCAACAATCCCTCTAAGTTTGGGCTTATAGCTTCTCTATCAGGTGGGCATTACCCAACAAATTCTCAGCAGTTTAAGGAAAAACCCTATAGGGTTTTTGACTATATAATTGAGAAAGAATTACCAGACAAGCCTGATTTTAAGATATTCCTATCCTGTGGCACGACTGATATTGATGCTATGTTCTTAAGCGAGACAAAAAAGCTTTATGAAAAGCTAAAGGAAAGAGGCTGGATAGAAGGTAAAAACCTATACTACCTGATATCTACCAACAAGGGGCATAATGAACGAACTTGGGCTGAACAGTTACCAGAAATGTTTACATTTTTCTTCGGAAAGTAGATGTTATGATATTCTTTGGTATAAACCCTACGCTTGAAGTCCTTAACTCAAAACACCTAAGAAACATAAAAGAGATAATCATAGACAAAGCCAAGGAAAACCCTAGAATAGAAACAATCACAGGACTAGCATCTAAAAGCGGTGTCAAAGTAAGATTTGTTGACAGGCCTGTATTAAACAACATAACCAAAACATCCTCTCACCAGGGAGTTGCATTTGAT
>JBCNVF010000071.1 GCA_039630355.1 Brevinematia bacterium | reverse complement strand
AGATCTCTTCAGAGAAGGAACTATATAGAACCTCTGAGATAAGTGGAACACCAACAACTATTAAAACTACAGCGAGGATATAGGAGATTACTGAAATAAAAATACTCTCTTTCATAAAACCCTTAGGTTATGATCGGAATTTATGTGGAATTATTGTTACGACTATTGTAAAAAACTCAGTTCTATCCTTTCACCTTCCTTCAATTCAACAGATTCCAATTCCCATTAGGCGAGCAGAGAAAACTCTAAGCTTTTTCTTAATGTGAGTAATGCTAACCGAATGAATTGTGAAGATCTTACTTCTAGAAGACTCAGAAAATCAAGGCCTTTTGATTCAATTTTCTTGATGTAGAGTTTTTGAAAGCAGGGGGGGCAAAAAAAAGCCCCTGATGAATAGAAGCCTAAGTTTATAACGATTCTCTCAAGCTACTAGAACCTAAAGCCTAACGATAAATGAGCTCCAGCACCTGTAGGACTGAATAACGGAACCATGGATCCTTTAAGAGAAGGATCTGTAACTTCACTTCCATCAGTGTATATAGCACTCAGAGATGGAATATAGTAGAAGTGATATCTTCCGTTAACATCTAAGGATATACACAGACTTTTACTTAGTATCAGTTCAAGCGATATACCTCCACTTACTCCGATAGATGTCCCTATGGGAGTAAGAATTATATTTCTCCCTTTCCAACTAACATCAGGTATTGAATCAGTAAAGATACTTACATCCAGCATAGCTACCGGTTTCATTTTGAAGTTGCCAAAATATAGTGGTAAACCACCACCTAAGCTTAATATGACTGAAATAGGTCTTAGAAGCACCAAGATGAGGTCAATTTGTGGCTCAAAGTGTGCAAACCCGCTATCCACTATGGCACTAAATCCAACCATAGGGAAAATACTTTCTTTAAGATCATTCCAAGCATTGTTAAAGTATGAAACCAAAGTATTGTCCACAGGAGGGATAAATGAAGCATAGAGACCACCTACTAAAATCTTGTTAATAAATCCTCTCCTAAGTGCATCTACCAACTGCACATCCATATCAACACTTCCTAAGATAGTGATAGCCTCGGAGTATTCTTCTTTAACATCAACAACTTTAATAAGTCCAACTACTTTTTTTTCCTCAAACTCCTTACTTCCTATTTTTCTTCTTTCAATTCTAACAACATCAAGCTCCAATCCGGGAACTATGTCGTAGTCCCTACCAAGCTCTATGAATATCCTACCGTTTTTTATATCTAAAACCCTTGTATATAGTCTAAACTTCTCTACTGTTCTCAAAAGGTATTTAAGCTCATTAATTATTACTTTGGTAGCTCTATACCCAGCATCGTTTATAAGAATATTGCTTTCTTCGTTGTATTTCGCAATTCTCACTTTGTCAAAATAAGTCAAGTCCTTCTCCCACTTTGTCTTTAGATCTTCTATGTGATTGGTGCTAACACTACTTACCCCCTTTCTTTTAACATATAGATTTTCTATTATATTTCCTGTCTGAGGATCAAGAAATTTCAAAGAAACTCCTACTGTAACTTCAAAAAACCTATTGTAGTTAGTAGCAACACCTCGTTCATTTGTCAACGGCACTATTACTTCCTTATAAGAAAACTCCCTGACCAGAGGAACTACGATTGTAAAGGAGTTAATCAACTCCTCAAGCTTAGCAGGTGAGATTGATATTGTCCCCCATTTAGGATCAACAAATTCCAGATTGTTCTGAAGACTTTGAGCCTTCAATTCTTCTATTTTTGCAATAAAAGAACTGAGATTCTCTTCCGAAAACCTATACTCATACCCCTTAACCGCAAACCTTTTCATACCAACAAATAAA
>JBCNVF010000070.1 GCA_039630355.1 Brevinematia bacterium | reverse complement strand
CACCGTCCCAGTCAGGTGGGGGTGGATTTTGCAAATACTCCTTACATCTTTCTAGGTAGACTTTTGAAGGTCCATCTTCAGGATTTATCCTGAGACACTCCGAGAAGTACTGGATTGCAGTGGTAAAGTCTCTGTTTCTGTAGAATGATAGTCCTTTCTTGTAGTATGACAAGAGCCTAACTGTGCTCTCTTTTGAGAGTTCCATAAACTTTCACAAATATTATAACACCTAGTTTACTTACTTTCAAAAACGGTAACTCTAATACCACTCCCTACTGAGAATCTTCTTTTTAAGATAGTCTTTTTCTCTTTGGACGTTATTGCTTTCTGGTATAGATGGGGTAACGAAATTTAGTTTACCTATTTCATCTTTGTAGCCCTTGGAAACAGTGCATTTTACCGCTTTTTTGTTGACACTTACACTTGTTTTCCTCTTGTCAACTTCTATTTCCGCTTTTCTGAATGAGTCAATGCTGAATGAGTGTTTGTTGCCCCTATTGTCAGTGAAGACAAAGACCAATTTAGGTGCTCTACTGCTATTGCTTATAGATAGTTTGTAAGTTTCTAGCACTTCTGAGATATTTGCCTCAATATTGAGGTATTCGTTATTACCGAACTTGAGGGATGTTTTTAATTGTTTTACTTCGCTAGGGAGGCTAGGGGATAGAATTATCTTGTTTTCGCTTAGTCTTGGGTTAAATCCTATAAAGCCTTGATACCAAGCTCTGCTTATTTCTGCTACGCTCCAGGCTTGGGAATAAGTGCCAGATAGCTTTATCTTGCCATTGGGTTGGGGTATAGCATCAATAAGTTCGCTTAATGTTCCAACATATCCTTCGTTTATGACTTGGTCCAATGTGTTTGTAAACAGTGAGAATGCTAAATCTTTGTATCCAAACTTGAGTAGGGAGAGGATGGTGAAACCTGTGTTCCACAGCCATACGGTTCCATTGTGGTATGCGGAGTCTTTGTGATAAAGCTCCCATTTTTCGTGCCAAGGATGGAAAAATTCGTCGTTTTGGGACAAAGATGCTATACCATAGGGGTAGAGTAATTCGCTAACAGCATTTTTGAGAATGTATGCTTCCCTGTCTTCACCAACTATGCTTTCACCAAAAGGAACTGTGATTGTCATAAGCATGTTTGGTCTTACTTTAAAATCCTTAAAACCATCTTTTCTTATTCTGTCTGCTATTCTTTTGTTGTTTTCATCCCAGAAGAGCTTTACAAAATTCTCTTTTGCTTTTGTGTGAAGTTTCTGCCACTTGATTGCAGATTCCGTATCGTTGGCGTATTTAGCCATAAATATACCAACTTCAAGTGAAGTGATCCAGAGAGCTTGAATTTCAACGGCTCTATTCCCCCTTGGAGACCATGCTTCCTTACCTTCAATTCTAGCATCCATCCAAGTATCCGCATCGTCGTGTGTTAAAAGTCCATCAGAGTCAACAAAGTTCTCAATAGCACCATCTATTGCTACCTTGACAACAGGATAGATCTCTTTGATAAATTCCATATCTCCGGAGTAGTTTATATAGTCCATAACTTCTCTTATAAACCAAGGGGTTCCATCAGCAGTGTTATACTGGACTGAGGTTTCGCTAGAGACTAAATTTGGCACTCTTCCGAAGGTTCTAGACTTTGACAGTGACTCTTTTATCTCAAACTTATCAATATTGTCTCTGAGGATTTTTGATTTGGATATAAGTTCATCTTTTGATGAAAAAGCCTTTGTGAACATATACGATGGAACGGTGATGAATACCTTATTACCGCTTTTTCTAACACCTATGAACTTATAAATATTTCTTATATCTTGGATAACTTGCTTTAGTAGTTCTTCATCTTGGGATGTTATCTCAATTGATAAGTTTCCTCTGTCCTGAAACATTGCGAAGTTCTGGATTATTTTTCTTGCATCCTCAAAGTTTCCGTTAACTAGTGAGCAACCTGGTAGTGATATGAAAGTATCTCTGCCCCAGTTATTTTTAAACCATGGTAATCCAGCCCATATGCCTTTGCCAAACTCTTCCACAATAAATCCATCACTTGAGTACAATACCCAATACATCTGTTTATCTATTGCTTCCTTGAGGTTAGTCTCAAAAAAACTACCTAAAATTCTACCTGACAATTCTTTTTTATACTCTTCAAGAAAGTTATCAATACTCTTGGATACTTTTTCAGCTTCCCTAAGTGCTTCTTCACTATTTGTTGAAAAGGTGATGACAAATGAAATTTTGGTGATGTTGTCTCTACTTTGCAGTAGACCAGCATTTCCAAAGTTTGGTGATACCTTTACTTCCTTTAGAATGTTTGTAGGATCTTGGAAGAGAGATATTTCTCTATCCGAGCATATTGCTACATACGATGGAACAGATGAAGTTTTTATCTTTGTGTTTTCAATGACAACAGAGTTACTGGTGGTAGTCTTTATTAGTATATCTTTTTTAAACCAATTCAGCAGAGGAACTATTCCTAACTTGGAGGGTTCTTTAGATTCAACCTGAATTACAACATACTGCTTATGTTGGATGATGAATAATCTTTCTAGACCTTGAGGGAAGTGGGTTTCGTAAAATGAGGGGTATAAAACAGCTTTTGTAGCTTCTCTTCTATTTAGCACAGTTTCTCCTTGCACTGATACAAAGTCTCTGAACACTACGGTGTTTTTCACTTTGTATCCTTCACCCCCTATGTAGGAAAATGTTTTGCCTTCGTAATATCCGTCAACTCTGTCGCTGAAAACGAAATTTCGTATGTTGCCTTTCTCAAGTTCAACCTTTCCAACATCAAATAGCATGTTGTGTCCGAAAGTTTGGTTTAAAATCATAGCGGAGGCTAATGCTACTATTGCTTTCTTCATAACTTCCCCCGTTTCTAAGTTAAATGAAACTAATCTCATTTGTCCAGTTGTTGAAGTAGAGTTTGGCAAATTCCAATTTCCATTAGGTAAGGAAACAAGATTCTAAACTTTTTGTCTACCTTCTCTCTACTTTTTGCTTACCTACTTCATTCGGTTCTAGACGGTGTTTGTTCAATTACAAGACTTCACTTTATACTAAGTTTCCTTGTTGAAAAGGATATTTACCCAGTCCCGTCAGGGACTGCGAGAGAAATAAGAGAAAAACTATACCTAATTGTTAGATTTGAACAGAGGAATTGAGTGGGTAAGATGTTTAGAATCTTGCCTATTTGCCTAATGGAGATTTATTGTTGTAGAGTGTAATAATTTCTCAAGTGGTTGTTTTTTCATTTAAAATTACAGTAATAGGCTGAAGAGGTGAAGGTTATGGATTTTTTGTTGAGTTTAGGTATAGTTGTGCTTGTGAGTGCGGTTTTTGGAGCGCTGTGGAATTTTCTTGGGGAGAGATTTTACGGTAAGTCTGTACTACTTGGATATTGGGGGGGAATAGGAGTTAGTGTGTTGG
>JBCNVF010000069.1 GCA_039630355.1 Brevinematia bacterium | reverse complement strand
GTATGTTGAGTTCAGAAGCGATATTCACAGACTTAGAGAGTATGCAATGTTTATAGTGAAGGATGCCCCAGAACACTACAAGGAAGCAAACCTTTTGGAACAGCAGATAAGTGAATTGATAAAAAATGCTATAAGGCATGGTAACAAAAACGATGTGAACAAGAAAGTTAAGGTTTGGTATTCCTTTGAGAAAAGAGTCAAAATTATAGTATTGGATGAAGGGGAAGGATTTAAAGACATAGATGACTGGAATAAATTTAACCTTGCCAGAACAATATCTATCTTTAAACAAGATTTTGAGAACATCATGACTTTTATTTCCTGGAGAAGTAGGAATGAAAACGAGATGGATGGTGGTAATGCTCTGTTCGGTGCAATTGAATACTGGAATGGAGGAATTTACTTCAACGAAAAAGGTAATAAAGTGTGTGCCATAAAATACTTTCCAGATAGTCCTGACTACGATAAGTATAAGTAGTCGCCTGAAAAATTCAATGCGAATATGTTCATACCCATATCACTCCTTTGGATACATGTAATACTTGTGTTATTCTCCTTTTTACTAGGTAGATCTCTTTCTAAGATACTTGAGCCAATACCAATAGACAACATAATAAAAGAAGTGCACAATAAAAGAACACCTATATTCTTCACAACTTTACTTCTCTTAATCAATCTCATAGGAATTGCCCTACTACGTTACGATTACTTACCATCTCTAAAACTAACTGAAGTATTGGTAACAAAGTTAGAAGGAACTCCAATCGTAAGAATCGTCTACTTGCTCATCCACTCGTCCTCAGTTCTAGTGATTCCCACCTTGATAAAATTCCTAACAAGCTACGAATACAAATATAAAGTGCTAATTTCCCTTTTACTAGTAGTAGTCTCACTAGGAGTAGTCCATTTCCTCCTATTCTTTGTTGTATTCTCAATCACAGTTCTCACAATGTAATTCTACCTTATCTTTATAATAACTTTATTCACACTCTGATCTATCGTCACTTTTGAGTATTTGGGGTCCGCTGATATTGCATCTATGAGATCGTCAATGAATTGTGATATACCGTTTTTGTAGATTATTTCATACTCAGATAAGTTCCCAGAAATACTCTTTCTTTTCTTACCACTCATTCCAGGTAGCGAATCAAGTATGACAGAAAATTCTTTCTCTTCAGCAATGTTTTTAAAACCTATTATGGTTACCTCAATCTTCACACCTTTAGAAAAATACTCCTCTATACTTTTCAGCAACTTAGGAACTTCAGTATTAACAATCTCAGAGATTGCTTCCGTTTCCTCTATAAACTTGCTTCTTGGAGCTTTCTTGGTTCTAGAAAACGTTGAGGTGCCAAGCCCTCTACCTGTTGACGAGTCATAAGCCTTTATACTCCCTATAAGCACTATATCAGCAATACCCCCAGGAATTAAGTTGTAGCTTACATCAACATAAGCCTCAATATACACACCAGCCTTGAGATCTTGAGCAAGCATCTGTGCCAAAGACATAGCTTCTCCTGACTTTTCCTCATATATCAGAGAAAACTTTTTTGATAGCTCCTCAACTCTATTTAGATCCACATAGTCAAGACCATAGTCGGATAACTTTGAATTTATGGCCTCTATCAAAATCCTATACTCTTCTCTCTCCCTAAAATGATGAATCTTATCGTTAGGGACAAACACTAAAAACGAAACATTGTAAAGAGGAGAACCTTCTTTAGGAGAAAATAAACCTTGCTCAGACTTTGATCTTGAATCTCCGTAATCTTTCACCTGAGGCTTCTGTATACTTTCTTCTTTAGTCTTTACACTCGGAGAATGCACAACAGGAGAGGGTTCTCTCTCTTTAAGTTCAATCCTACCTAGATACTTCCTAAGGACATCAACATTTACTTTTACTTTCCCCCTAACCACCTTTCTAGCATTCCTATCAAAAATATCAGTGCTAGTAAATTCAGCTATTTCTCCCATAGCCTTTCTATTACCGAAAATCTCCCTCTGTAAAGAATCAAAATTAGCCTCAAACTTACTCTTGCCTATCACTTCAATTATAGCCTTCTCAACCCCTTTCTGAGTAGCATTCCTTCTTGCTTCAAAATATTCCTCTCCCTCACCTTCAACCTCATAAATCCTCACACCTGAAACCACTTCCTCAGCATCTACATTCTTAGGAGGAACACACCCTTTTCCAAATAAAACAACCGTAACCACCAACAAAACCAAAACCAGAAAATTTCTCATAACAACACCTCATCTATAAGTATTTTACTACATACCCAGTTTGTTTTCAAATTGGTAGAAAACAGATTCAACAAAGCCTAAAATCACTTTCAATTCCTCAAAGAAGACTAAAGCTTTTATAGTACGTCCTCTCAACCAGCAGTCGCTAAAACTTTCAATCCCTCAAAGGAGCTAAAACCCGTTGAAATTGAAAAATACTTTGGTATTCACTCTTACCTCATAAATCCTACTCTTTAGCTATATTCAAATTATAATCGTAATGTCAAGATGAAAGTATTCTTTCCGGAACCTCCAGTAATGCATTTTCGTACTAAAATATTTTGGTAAGAGATTGTTCATTTCTACTTGTGGAGACTAGAGAATTATACTCATTATGTTCCGAAAGTCCTTTAGAAAAGGACTGAGATGCTTTTGAAGTTTACTAATACATTATTTTATGCCGTTAAGAAGTTTGGAAAACCAAAGTATTTTGGTATAGTTTACATAGCAACAATGAAAAAAGCAAACTTCAACATAGCATCGTCACTACCTACAATCTAACTAAGATCTTCAAACTCTGAGTTTACTGTTCTAGCCTCACACAAACTTGTTTCACCACTGCCTCTAAATCTATACTTCATATAATGATGCTACCGAAAAAGACTCTGATAATCATATTTGTGTTCTCCACAATACTTTTAATATCAGCAATCATCATCTATATCCTAAGCGAAGAAAAAAGACTTCTCTCAGAGTTTTTACACAAACTTGAAAAAGCCGATGAAGAAAGCTTGGTGAAAATCCTAAGCAAGATCTCTAATTCAAACCCAAGTAAGTATTTTTTCCTAAAAGGATTGAAGGATTTCTACGATGGAAATGAAAAAAGCGCCATCTCAAACCTAACTAAAGCCATTTCCACACCAGGATTGTCAGAAAAGGAAATAGGAGCATCTAAAATCCTCATAGGCCAATATCTACTTCTAGAAAAGAAGGATACAAAAGGCTTAGATTTGCTAACAAGTGGTGAAGCATATAAATCCTTCCCGGAACATGTCAGCTTTATCATAGGTATGTATAACTTTGAGAAAGGTAGTTATGAAGAAGCTCTTGAGTTCTTCATACCCCTAACAAATGCACAAAACAAGGAAGTGAGAGAAGAAGCTCTAGTAAGAATTTCCTTCATCCAAACCGCTAAATATGGTAAAGTTAGCGAAGAGATAAAGAAACAACTTTCCGAGATAAACAAAGAGCTTTACAAAAACTTACTTACTGACTAAACTTTTCTCGGCTAGAAAACAACGAACCTCAGAATTCCCCACAAACCTCATGGACGGTAACTCCTTAAAGCATATCTCCTCAGAAATACCACATCTTTCTGCAAACGGACACCCTAGCCCAAGTTCTAGAAAGTGAGGCACCCTACCAGGAATATATGAAAGTTGCGATGGTTTTACATTCACAGTCGGAACTGAAGAAATCAACCCTCTGGTGTACGGATGCAAAGGTTTACCAAATATGTCCTTACTCTCACCCTTCTCAACAATATACCCAGAATACATTATCACTATTCTATCGCAAAGTTCTTTTGCAAGCAAAAGATCGTGTGTTATAAAAATTATAGACACATTCTCATTATCCCTTATCTCCCTTAGTATCGCTATTATCTCCTTCTGAGTGCTTACATCAAGAGAAGTAGTTGGCTCATCAGCTATCACAATCTTAGGCTTTAAAAGTAACACAAAGGCTATCACAACCCTCTGTAACATCCCACCACTAAGTTGATGCGGAAAACTTTTCAACACTCTTTCCCAACTATAAATACCAATCCTCTCAAAGATCCCACGCACCCTATCCACTACGTCTTCATATGAAAGCTTATGTGACTCTGAAAGCTTTCTAAGCTGATCTCCAATCCTAAGCACAGGATTTAGAGCATTTAGAGGATCTTGGAATATCATTGCAATCTTTGTCCCCCTAACCCTCCTCACAACCTTCTCATCAAGAATGTCCTCACCTTCAAAAAAAACACTACCCCTAGCTTCAAGAGAATCTGGTAAAATCCCTAAGATTGAATGCATCGTAATACTTTTCCCAGAACCACTCTCTCCAACTATCCCTAAAATTTCCCCCTCACGAAGTCCAAAACTTATCTCCCTTACAATACTCCTACCACTCTTTTTGTGGATTATCTCCACTTCCTCAACTTCCAACAAATCCCTAGTTTTTCTCACAGTTAGCATCCCCTACCAGCTACAACTTTTCAATAATTTCCTTCATTTCCGCTATCATCCTTGAAAACTGCTTCTGCTTCTCTCTTTCCTCCTCAACTATCTCCTGCGGAGCTTTATCAAGAAAATCGGAGTTTGAAAGCTTAGACTCTATACCACTGAGTACTCTCTCAAGCTTATCTATCTCCTTCATTATCCTACTCTTCTCCCTCTGAGTATCAATAAGCCCAGAAACAGGTATAAGAACAGAAGTAAACCTTCCAACTGCCCCAGCTTCACCTATTTCTTTCCTCACATCACCAACCTCAAGAACATTCCTAGTTTTGGACAACCTCTTCACCACATCAACAAAAACTCTCTCAGAGAGAATAAACTTCACTTTGCCCTCGTATTCAGGTAAATTCACACCAACCTTTATATCAACTTCCTCCGAAGGCTTTATATTCAGAATTCCTCTTATCTTCCTCACGTTATGGACAACCTCCTTAAGTATCTCAAAAACCTCCTCTGCTTCCTTATTCACCAACTCTTCACTAAACACAGGATACGAAGATATCACAAGGTATTCTCTATCCTTCAACTTATCAGGGATTTCCTTGTATATCCTCTCCGTAATAAACGGCATAACTGGGTGCAACAGTTTTAGAAAACCAGTCAACACCCCCAAGAGAACAGAAATAGTCACATCTCTAGCATCAGTTGAAAGCTTGACCTTTGATATCTCTATATACCAATCACAGAAGTTATCCCAGAAAAATTCTTGAAGTTTCATTGCAACATCACTAAGCCTATACTCTCCAAAAGCCCTGTGTATCTCTGCAACAGTTGAGTTATACAGCGATATTATCCACCTATCAACTACATCAACCCCCATTTTGACAACTTCTTCCAGAGAATAGAGGTTTACTTCGTCTTTGATTCTCTCGTAGTTAGTCAGCACAAACCTTGAGGCATTCCATATCTTATTTGCAAACCTAGAGCCTATCTTGAACTTTTCCATAGAAAGTCTTAGGTTTTGACCAGTTGGCGCTAAGAAGATACAAGTATACCTTAGAGAATCCGCACCATACTCTTTAACAACATCCAGAGGATCTATACCATTGCCAAGAGATTTACTCATCTTAATTCCTCTCTCATCTAGAACCGTCCCATGCAAGTATATGTCAGTAAAGGGTTTTTCACCAAGAAATGCATATCCTGCCATTATCATCCTTGCCACCCAGAAAAAGAGAATATCAGCCCCCGTTACTAACACATCTGTTGGATAATACTTTTTTAGATCCTCGGTTTCACTTGGCCAACCTAGCGTAGAAAACGGCCACAACCACGAAGAAAACCAAGTATCCAAAACATCCTCATCTCTTTTGAGATTTGAGCTACCTGTTAACTTATCCCTTATTGCAATCGTGTAGCTATCACCAACTTTTCTCACAAATCCCCTACCTTCCCTCTCAAGGTTTTCCTCTAGATACTCTCTCAACTTTTCTGGATCATCTAGAATACTTAGATCATCAGCTGGATTTATAACACTTTTATGGATCTCAAGGTAAACCTCCTTGGTGCTTCTCTTTATCTCTTTATTTGCATCAACTATAGATGGTTGTTTTAGAACCTCAACAACCTCCTCAGGAGAAAAAACCTCTCCTATTCTAGACGAAACCCACAGATCAAAGAGAATATAGAATATAACAGGGTATCTGCCCTTGTCTCTAAAATCATCATACTCAAAGACATTCACATTACCTTCCTCGGAATACCACACAGGTATCCTATGTCCCCACCATATCTGCCTAGAGATACACCAGTCTTTTACATTATAAAGCCAGTTTAGATAAACCTTTTTCCACCTTTCTGGGAAGAATCTTATCTTCCCTTCTTCTGCAGACCTTATAGCCTGCTCAGCTAAAGGCTTCATTCTAACAAACCACTGTTCCGATACCTTCGGCTCAACTACCGTATTACATCTGTAACAATGACCAATTGCATGCCTGTGATTCTCAACTTTTTCCAAAAGTCCAAGCTCTTCCAGATCCTTTACTATAATTTTCCTTGCTTCAAATCTATCCAGACCTCTGTATTTTTGAGGAACATTAGAGTTTAGAGTAGCATCATCGTTGAATATGTTCACTATCGGTAAACCATGCCTTCTACCAATCTCAAAGTCATTCGGATCATGCCCCGGAGTTACTTTTAAGCACCCAGTGCCAAACTCCATATCAACATACTCGTCAGATATAATAGGTATCTCCCTATCAGCAAGAGGCAGAATTACTTTTTTGCCTATAAGGTGTTTATATCTGTCGTCGTTTGGATTTACCGCCACAGCAGTATCTCCAAGCATAGTTTCAGGCCTTGTCGTAGCAACAACAATATAGCCACTACTATCCACCAAAGGATACCTTATATACCATATGTTCCCGGATTTCTCCTCATGCTCAACCTCATCATCAGCCAAAGCTGTTGCACACCTAGGACACCAGTTTATTATATACTCCCCCCTATACACTAGTCCCCTTTTATATAAAGAGACAAAAGACGTTAAGACCGCTCTTGACAACCCTTCATCCATGGTAAATCTCTCATATCTCCAATCACATGAAGCACCTATCCTCTTAAGCTGTTTTATTATCGTTGCACCGTGTTCTTCTTTCCACTTCCAAACTTCCTTCAAAAAGCCATCTCTACCCAAATCAAACCTACTTATACCAGCTTTAGCAAGCTTCTTCTCAACAACATTTTGTGTAGCAATTCCTGCATGATCAGTCCCCGGAACCCACAAAGTATCATATCCACACATCCTCTTGTACCTTACAACAACATCCTGAATGGTATTATTTAGACCATGCCCCATGTGTAAAACACTAGTCACATTCGGCGGAGGTATCATCACACAAAACCTCTTTCCACCACCCTTAGCATCATACAAACCTTTCGTTAGATATTCCTCTAATATCCTCTCTTCAAAATCCTGCGGATTATAACTCTCTTCTAACATACTCCCTCCCTTCACACACATATTTTATTATAAAAGTCTAATAAGCATTTGCTTCAAGAAGCCTCCTTGAATATTGCCAGCAGGATAGACCAGAATAACCCCTCTAAAGTTTTATAAAGAACATTGTGATATCATCAACAATCTGTCCTCTCTCCATAAAACTCTCAATTTCTTGAGAAACCCTAAACATAAGCTCGTTCGGCATAATCTGAGGCGAGATATACCTGTTTAGAATACTAACGAAATCTTCCGTAGAGATAACTTGTGAACCTTCATTGGTAATTGAGAAAATTCCATCACTTATAAGGATAAGATAATCATTCTCATTAAAGTCTATTTCAGAAGAATAAGCATCTATATTATTCAACAAACCAAGCAACGGAGCAGTAGACGAAAGAAAGAAAAACTCTCCAAGTCTTGAACTCCAATACAAACAATCCGTGTGCCCACAACTTACATAGCTAAACTTCTTTCTAGCCTTATCTATCAAAGTGATAAAAAGAGTAGCATACCTACCAGTCTCTCTAACCAATGTATTGAAATCAGAATTCAGATTTCTAACTACAGAAGGCAAGTTGGAATACCCCCTAACAACTTCTTTCAAAAGTAGCGCTTTAAGCATAGAGACAATAACTCCCGCAGAAACACCATGTCCAGAAACATCAGCAACATAAGCTATAAACTTACTATCAGAAAGAGGAATCACATCAAGAAAGTCACCACCAACGAGAACCACAGGCTTAAAATATTTCTCAAACTCAAGCCCTTTCACTCCTTTCTTGTTAGGAAGTAACTTATCTATTATCTCCTTACCCACTAAAATCTCATCAACTACAGTCCGATATAAGAAAGAAAATTTTTCATTCTCTTCCTGAAGCTTCTTTTTCAAGAAGAAGATGTAATTCATCTTAGCGTAGAATATAACAGCACTCACTATTAAAAACACTACACTTTGCAGATTAAATTGCACTGAAATCCTGAAATCCCACATAAAGGCTTTAACTAGTATAACCCCTATGAGTAT
>JBCNVF010000068.1 GCA_039630355.1 Brevinematia bacterium | reverse complement strand
TTTTACCAGCTTTAGGTTGGGAAACTACTAAACCTCTCTGCCCTTTACCTATCGGAATAAAAATATCTATTATCCTCGTATCTATATCCTCCTTTGAATATTCCAGATTAAACTTCTCAGTAGGAAACATTGGCGTAAGTTTGTCAAAATAGACTCTCTTTTGCAGATTGCCAGTAAACTCCTTCCCATTAACCTTTACTACCTTAAGTAACCCAAAATACTTTTCGTTATCTCTTAGAGGAGCTCTTATTGTCCCGAATACCTCATCTCCTGTCCTTAGTCCCAAGGATCTTATCTGAGTCTGAGAAACATATATATCCCCCGCTCCGGAAAGATAATTATGTTCCTCAGACCTAAGAAAACCATACCCCTGATTCTGATCGTTTAGCACCTGTAAAACACCCCTAGCATAAACCGTTCCCCCCATCTTTGTGTGACTATCAACAATCTTGAATAAAATATCCAACTTACTCTTGTAAGAGGAAAGTTTAACATCGTACAAGTTGTAAAGAATATCCATAAGATCATCTATTGATCTTTCCTTAAGATCATCTAAAAACAGTTCCCTCATATTGGAAGGCAATTCTTTCCTCACTTCCCTCTTAGAAAGAGCTTCTTCCTTATCCTTTAGCGTTTCTTGAACCATCTCCTCTTTTAATGACATTAGAGTGCTTTTAAGATCCTCCTCTTTACCCTCAGTTTCCTTTCCTCCAACTCCAGCTTCAACTGTCTCTCCACTCTCTTCCATACTACTCTGAAAGCTTTGAAAATTAGTTTCTTCCTCAAAGCCAGAGTCATTCTCCTGCTTGGAAACAAAACTTTCTGACATAAAATTCCCCTCTAAAGATTAGAAAATAAAAAGACCAGAAGCAAATGAACACTATCTAATTCCCTATCCTAAAAACAATTTTAAAAGATACCTTAACCAATATCAAGAAAACCAAAATACAATCAAACTTTCCCAAAACCTATTAGTATCTAATCTTGTATCGGATGAATGGACAAAAAAACGCTAACAAGCTTCCCAGAACCACTATACCTAGAAACACATGTTCACCGTAAGATACAAAGAGAGTATCAATCTTTTTCAACTTCACAGTCTCGGCCATAAACCCTTGCTTGAAGTCATCTATCCTAGATATTATCCTTCCATAAGGCAAAACTACTGCACTCCTACCAGTATTAGTTGCTCTAAGCAAGGGCAACCCTACCTCAATAGCACGATACATTGCACCAATCAAGTGTTGCCACTGACTCTTAACACTATTTGCCCATCCATCGTTAGTCATATTAACAAGGACATCTGCTCCCATTCTCCTAAGTTTCTTGGCTATGTAAGGATACAGATCCTCAAAGCATATTATCGGAGCCATATTAACAACAACATTTGGCTTAACTTCAACAGAAATAACCATAAACCTCTTACCTGGTGTCAAATCTCCCCCAACGATAGCATTTATAGCTTGCCTAAGTGGAGGAATATACTCCGAAAACGGAGTCCACTCTCCAAACGGAACGGTATGAACTTTATCATACCTAGCAATGGAAACACCCTTTTTATCAAAAAACAACGCACTATTGTAATACCTATACATCTCCTGAATCACCCTATGTAGCTTACCATCTCTAACAATAAAAGTATTTGTCAAAAATCTCTCCATATGAGGATATGTGAGAATAATCGGTTTCCCAACTTCTTTTGCAATTCCCATCGCCTTAACTCCAAACCAATCCCCAAATTCCCAATACATATTAACCGGATCACGTAAAATACTCTCACACCCAACAACTAAATCAGAATCTTTGCTAGCATCATGATACAACCTTACAACAATATTAAGCTTATCAAAATCCTTAGCAAATAACTTCTCCCAAGGAGAGAAATTCGGTTGCAAAAGCGAAAATCTCACACTGTTCGCATTACTTGCTTCGTAAATCAATTTAGCCTCCAAAAACAACCCCAAACCAGTAAAAACAACCACAATAACTACAACAATAGAATAATACATCTTAATTACCTTTACTAAAACTTCCTTAGTCAAGTTCCACATAAAAACAAGAAAAATCACCGCAACCAAAGCCAGCCAAACTACAACTTTCGCTATAGAAAACTCCTTGAGAACACTCAAAGATAACCACACCAAAAAGAACCCTAAAAATGACAGTAGAACCACAGAAACAAGATATACTAAATTCAGCTCTAGCTTCTTACTGACAATCTTCATAGCAAGCACAAGTATCAAAGAATTGAAAAGAGCAACAAAGAAACTAACACCAAATACACCAAACACCTGAGCTAGAGATGGCACAGCACCATTTATTGCAGAAAATACCTCACTCTCCACCAAAGCGAAATGATACTGAGTATGAGCCAAATACAAAAGTGGTAACGACCAAAAACCATTACCTCTCAGAATCTCAACACCTACCCACAAAAACGGAAACAACAAAAGAACATCCTCCCTCATTCCTTTAGAAATAACCGAAAAGGCAACAAAAGGCAAAATGTTATAAAGACAAAGAGGAATCATCACTCCCAACGGAGCAAGAGGATGAAAAGAAGAAAACCAATCCAGTGTCAAGCTATAAAGAACCAAAGAGAAAATCAGAGACCCTAAGATCACTGAGAAATAGCCATCTCTATAACTTCTATAAATACTCGGTATAAGAGCTATAAACCCAAGAAAAGGTACCCCATTAGGCGGAAAAGACATTGCCAAAAGAACTCCCGACACTACCCACTGAAGGTATCTAAATACTAGCTTCAAAACCATCTTCATACCCTTCTCCACAAATAAATCTACCTAAGATTACATAAGTTACCAAAAATAAGTTATTAACTTACCCTGACAAGCACCTAGATTAAGTATAACTCTCTCTTCAAATCAAATTCAATTCAAAATAACCAAACCCAAGGAATTCCAAAGTCTGTATAGCTTTCTTTTTACTACTTTCAAGTCTTTGTTATGACTGAGTAAATGCTTCCGAGTAAATACCTTTTTGACAAACACTTAAGAGACTTAGTGTGAAGTGAAGTTTTGTGACCGATAAACACTATCCAGAACCAAAGAGAGCAGGTAAGCAAAAAGTTCAGAATCTTACTTACCTAACGGTTATTGCTTTTAGAACAATAAATTCCAAAATCTGACAGTTAAGGCACAGTTTTTCTTTAGAAACACCCTCAGAGCTTCCTAACTTATTGAAACGAAAATATTAAAGGGGGCCGAAAACCCCCTTTTGACTTACTTACCTCGCATACTTATCAAAATTGTCTAAGAAAAGATTCAACTCTGCTTCACTTTTGACATAATAAAGCTTTTTACCAACCCTTATAACAAACGAAGTGCTGGTTATAACGAACTCATTACCATCTACTGGTGACACTGCTACCTTTCCCATCTCCTTATGATGTGGACCTCTAACAATTATTACTTCACCTTTTCTTACTCTCTGAAACTTTATAAGCTTCTTTTCATCCTCTAAGTCAATAACCACAGTAGTAACCTTCTCAGGCTTATGCACTTCCACAGTTACAACTTTTCCTTTCTGTTCTGGCACTACAACTACCTTTTGCTCTGGAACAGCAACAACCTTAGGTTCTTCCCTAACAACTACAACTTTTTGTTGCTCAACTGCTCCAATATTTGTCCTTATTATGTAGTTTGTTATAAGCACAAGCTCATTGACAAGCTGAACGTTGGTTTGAACATTAGTAACTATTATATAACTGACTACACAATTAGTTCTAACAATGAAATTGGTTATCACTACGACATCTACCGAGAGTGGATAATACTTATCCGGGTTTTGTTCAAAAAGCTGATATTCCGTTTCAGAGAGAAGATAGAAAATCTTCCCTTCATACTCAACTGAGATTATATTAGGAGAAGCTACAAAGATTTTACCGCTTATAGGTGAAACAACAAACTTACCAATTTCAGCCCCAGTTACAGTTCTTCTCACTACAAACGGTCCTGCGTACTTTCTCGGATTTGCCAAGAACATTTCCAGATCCTTCCTAGCATCAAAAAAGTAAACTTTTCCTCTATACTCAGCAACCTTTGTATCCTTCCTTACCTTAAACTGCACACCAGTAACAGGAGATGTTGCAAGTATTCCCCATTCTTCAGGCTTAGAATCTCTGACAACCACATCCTGTGCAATACCCTCAACCACCAAGACTCCAGCAAAAAACGTCAAAACAACCAAACCTAACACCTTTCTCATAAACTCCCCCAGTTAAGTATATCGTAAAGTAAAAACACTATTACTCTAAAACATTCCCAGAAGCCTCAGATGTGCCAGCAAGTCCTCCGTTAAGCTCGTTAATGCTTAAAGAACCTCTGACATAATCATAGTATGGATACCAAACATTTTTAAAAGTATTATTTTTCACTACATGTCCTGAAATGCTGACTTCCTCGTATACACCGTAAGTAGACAATAAACTAACACCACCTATAGTGTTACCTTCAATGCGAACTTGTGTTGAAAATGAGCTATAGAAGATTATCACACTATCATTAGCAGGAGAATTTGAAGGTATTCCACAATTTAACATAACATTGTTCATTACATAGAGTTTACCAGAGCTTTCAACAGAAATAGCACCACCTCCACCTGTACCACTTTTGTCGCTATCGGCAATGCAGTTAGTTATTGTACAACCAATAACATAAACTTCATAACTTCTGAAAACTTCCATCCCACCACCGTAATCTTTAACTTTACAGGAATGTATCACTGTATCCTTTATCTCTATGTTTGTAGAATAACTAACGAGTACACCACCACCGTATGAAAAAGAAGAATTTATATCAGAAACACCACTATTGGCAATGGTGATGTCTTTAGAAGAAGAAATGTATATCCCTCTAGAGGTATTCCCTTTAACCCAAAGCCTGGAAATAGTTACCCTATCAACTTTATCTATTTCTATGGAAGCATTACTAAGAGTAGAGTATCCCGTTTGTGATGAAAATGAAGAGTCAAACCCACCTTTTATCGTAAGCCCTTTAGGTATGCTGATAGTAGTGAAAGTTGTATACATCCAAATGCCAGATTGCATGTAGATATTGGTAACTCCTTTATTGGTAGCTATCTCAATAGCTTTATCCAAAGTCTGGACAGGGGATAACTTCGTCCCTCTGT
>JBCNVF010000067.1 GCA_039630355.1 Brevinematia bacterium | reverse complement strand
ATCAATAATAGGTGGTGGTAGAATACCTAAACCGGGTGAAATAAGCCTAGCTCACAACGGTGTCCTTTTCTTTGACGAACTTCAGGAATTTAAATCAAACGTCTTACAGGTTTTAAGACAACCCCTTGAGGAAGGAATAATTACCATCTCCAGAGCTGAGGGAAGCGTTATCTTCCCTGCAAATTTTATGTTCGTCAGTGCAATGAATGTCGCTAAAGACAACACAGATAGGGTATATTCATCCTCTGACATCCTCAGAATCCTCAACAAGATAAGTACTCCTTTCATAGATAGAATAGACATGCACATAGAAGTACCCAGAGTAAAGTTTAGCGAAATCTCTGAACAAACAAACAACTACTATAACTCCAAATATTATAAAGACAGAATCACAAAAGCCAGAGAAATTCAGGCAAAAAGATTCTCAAAACTTGGGTTAAACATTTCAGTAAACTCAAAGATACCTCCAACCTATATTGACAAAATATGCAATGTCCCCGAATCTTCAAAAAAATTCCTTGAGTTTATAATGACAAAGTTCAAACTCAGTATGAGATCCTACCACAAAATCCTAAAAATCTCCAGAACCATTGCAGATCTTGAGGAAAGCGAAGAGATAAAAGACTCACACATTGCAGAAGCAGTTCAATACAGGGTCCTTGATAAGTTAGTATATTCCTAGAAAACTAATTTAGAGAAATCCAGCTAAGCCAATAAATTCCAAAATTCGGTATCCAAGTACAGCTTTTCCTTCAATTTTCCCGTAACTCCTGTCAAGACTATGTAAACACCCTTCTTAATAGGCACTTAAGAGGTTTAGTGTAGTGAAGTTTTGTAACTGACGAACGTTACCTAGAGGCAAATAGGTAGATAAACAAAAAGCTAAGTCCTATCTACTCGCTCAATGGAAATGGGAATTTATTAAGCTGAAGCTGAAACTGATTTTGAAAGGAGCAAGACAGAATTATATTATATTATAGACACAAGTGGGGAACCATATGAAAAAAAACCTACTCCTGGTTATATTGATACTATCTCATCTAGCTGTCAACGCCCACGTTGCGAAAGACGAGGATATAAAGCTTGAGCTATCCAAGAATTCTCCTCTAAAGGGTAAAACGATACTGGTTTTTCCATCTCCATCAGAGTATACTACTATGGAAAAGGATGAAGATCTAAGATTTTTAGTAGACACTGTGAATTCCTATCTGTCCGAGCTAGGTATTGAGTATGTTGAATATAAAAGAAGCTTAGAACTTAGCAAGAAGTTTGTAGCAGTGTATGAGGAAAAGAGGGGAGAGGCTATGAGTTTAGCTCAAATGCTCGCAAACGAAATCAAAGCTCCAATATACATTGAAGTAGATATTGATATGAAGACACAACCTTATTCTAGAAAAGGATGGATCTTAGTTGAAGGAATAGCAAATATGAAAGTTTACGATTCCGCAACAGCCAGAGGACTTGGGTCTTCACAAAAAGGAGAGAGACTAGTTAACAATGCCTCAGACGAAGGTAAAGCAAAAAAGATAATACTGACCTATATAGCCAAATCCACACTAAAAGATCTGCTTCCCAAATGTGAGAAATACTTGATGAAAGGGGAAAAAATAGAAGTGAAAGCTATAGGAGTTAAAGATCTCAAAGCAGTAAAAGACTTCTCCTCATTCCTCTCAACCTTACCCGGTTCCCAGGAAGTTAGAAGAAAATTAGTTTCAGGAAATCTTGCAGTGTTTGAAATTCTCTACGGCGGGGGAGTTGAAGAGTTTCTTGACGATCTAGCCGAGATTGCAGAAACCTATCCAGAGTATGAGAAGATCAAAGTAGACCAAGCTGGGAATAGTGTTATCGTAACACTACCATAGTTTTAACTTTGCAAAAATTGAGAAGCTTAATATGAAGTATTCCTTAGAACCACCTACACTTACTTTCACTCACTTTTGCATCCTAACCAGTCTCTACTAAGTTTGTAAAGGTTAATTTATGCTAGGCTTCTCGGCTTTTGTTGAGAAAAGAAAGGTAGAACCGTACTCAGTTGCGGATTTTAGATTTTTGTTAGTTTAAATTCCTCTGGTTAATTGATTATAATTACCTCTGCTTTGTAGAAGATTTGGAGAGGACGGTTTTATGGATAAGAAGTGGTTAAGAACAGACTACTGTGGTGAAATTACCGAAAAATACCTTGATAAAGAAGTTGTAGTAAATGGGTGGGTTAAGAGTGTAAGGGATCATGGAGGAGTGATATTCGTTGACCTAAGAGACATCAGGGGTGTTGTTCAGGTTGTATTCAACCCTGAGGTAAATAAAGAAGCTCACAGAAAAGCTGAAGCAATCAGAGACGAATATGTTTTGGCAGTCAGGGGAGTTGTCAAAAAACGCCCAGAGGAGAGTATTAATCCTAACATCAAAACTGGTAAAGTTGAGATCATAGTCACTGACTTCGAGATCTTAAATACTTCTGAAACACCACCTATTCCTTTTGAAAGCGCTAAGATTGTCTCCGAAGACAAGAGGCTTAGATATAGGTATCTTGACCTAAGATCTGAAACGATGAAAAGTAACATTATAAAGAGACACCAGATAACTCAAGCTGTTAGGGAATACCTAAATAGAAGCAATTTTCTAGAGATAGAGACTCCGATGTTGATAAAATCAACTCCGGAGGGAGCAAGAGATTTTGTGGTTCCGAGTAGGCTAAACAAAGGAAAGTTTTACGCCTTACCTCAGTCACCACAGATATTTAAACAAATACTCATGGTATCAGGTTTTGACAGATACTATCAGATAGCTAGGTGTTTCAGAGACGAGGATCTTAGGTCCGATAGGCAACCTGAGTTTACTCAAATTGATCTTGAGATGTCATTTGTTGACATGAACTCCGTTATGAGCACAGTTGAAGAGATGATAAAAGAGGTAATCTTGAAGGTTTATGGGATTGAAATCAGAGATAAGTTTCCTGTGTTTTCTTACGAAGAAGCGATGAATAGGTTTGGTTCCGACAAACCAGATCTCAGGTTTGGAATGGAACTTATTGACATTACTGATATAGCTAGTAGAACAGAGTTTAGAGTCTTTAAGGATGCTATTGAGAGCGGTGGTGTAATAAAGTGTATAGTTGTTGATAGGGGGGACGAGATCCCTAGAAGTGAGATAGATTTCTTGAAAGAATGGGTTACAGAATTTGGTGCTAAGGGGGTAGCTTGGTTTAGGGTCAGAGGGGGAGACTTAGAATCTAACATTACCAAATTCTTTAGCGAAGAAGTCAGAAAGGAGATCATAAGAAAAGTTAACGCTAAGGAAGGATCCCTGCTTCTTATTGTTGCAGATAGGTGGGATATTGCTACCACAACGTTAGGACAGATAAGACTGAGGATAGCTGAGAAACTCAAACTTATGGACAGCGATAGCCTTAAATTCTGTTGGGTTGTGAACTTTCCGCTTTTTGAGTGGAATGAGGAAGAAGCAAGACTAGATCCTTTGCATCATCCTTTTACCGCACCAGTTTATGAAGACATAGATTTACTTGATTCGGAGCCACTTAAAGTCAGAGCCCAGAGTTATGATATTATCCTTAACGGCACTGAGGTGGGAGGGGGTAGTATAAGAATACACAACCAAGAGTTGCAGAGAAAAATATTTAAACTGATTGGTCTTAGTGAAAGCGAAGCGGAAGAAAAGTTCGGGTTTTTGTTGGAGGCTTTTAGGTATGGTGCTCCACCACATGGAGGATTAGCAATAGGACTTGATAGGTTTGTTGCTCTTCTACAGAAAGCAGATAGCATAAGAGATGTAATAGCCTTTCCAAAAACTCAGAAAGCTCTGTGTCTGTTAAGCGGTGCACCTTCACAAATAGAAAAAAAACAACTTGATGAACTAGGCATACTCCTGAAGGAAGAGGAAATAGAGGAAAAAGAAGTAACTTACTGAAACAAGTGTGAAATCTTTGCAAAATCAGTGTAAAAATTTTTCACAACCTTTAGTGTACTCTAGATAGTATTTTTCCCTGAGAGAGTTAGAGTTAGTAGTTTTTTCAGAGACTTCTAAAGTTTGGTACAGTTTTGGCACGAAATTTGTTACAAAGTTTTTAGTTAGGATTTTCTAATCTTTGAAATCTTTCATTTTCAGTTATAACGCTTGTGCAGGAAGATAGGAATATTATCTAGGTGCTACTGGGGGTTGTAATGAAAAGATTTGGGATAGTTCTTTTGACAATATTGTTGGTGCTTTTTGGTAGTTACTCTTCCTACGCTTCTTTGATATTCACTGAAGAGTTTGACAACACTGCAAATATTCAAAGAACAACGATGACGATAATCAATGGAGTTGCTGAGATTGGTTATCCTGACGTGCATGGATGGGTAAACTGGAACAATCAGTGGGGTGACTACGCATACTACAATGGAAACTTTTACATTGTCTGGACTGATGGTAGATATGATGGGCAGTGGCAGGTATTCCTAACCAAGATTAACACTAATGGCAGTATTCTGTTCTCTACTAATGTTGAGGTATCAATGCATGCGGTAACCAACAGCAACTACTATAACTTTGCTAGAATTCCTACTATTTCTGTGTATGACAGTGATCATATATACATCTCTTTCTTACAGTTTTTGAACGGAAAATATTACACTTATACTTCCAGATGGCGAGATTTGGGAAGTAGTTTAGAACTTATTTGGAGTAGGAGAGTAGACAACGGATATGGGGACAATATTTCATACACTCCTATACCGTTCAAGCTTTCTTCAGCAGTTGGTGATAGTAAAGAACTTTACTTGGTTCAGGTTTGGCATAGAATAGGTAGTGGAGAGCTTTCCTTTGTTTCCAAGATACTTCCTAATGGGACTCAAATGTGGCTATCTCCGGGTTCTCCAGGAACTCAGTATCTTACAGTCTTCAATGGTGGTAGTTTTATAATAGCTGGAGAAGCTATCTATAGAGATGGTTTTATCTACGCTTCTGGGCAACATTGGATTTGGAGTCCAAATAGGGATTTTGGAGTTGGTATTAATAAGATATCCACTAATGATGTCTACTCTGCACAGTGGAGCACTGGCACAAATATAACAACTGATAGAGGAATAATTCTAAACTATGCCAGACATTTCGCTCCAAAGGTTTCAATGACAATTCTTGGAAGCAGTTTATACGTTGCATTAGCTGATCAAAGAAACGGTGATATGGATGTTTTCCTAGCAAAAGTTAATACAAACAACGGTGCTAGAGAGTGGACAAAGCTTATTTCAGGAGGTAGTGGAGATCAGGAATATCCCTCAGTATCTTATGATAGTGTTGGCAATCTTTATGTCTCCTACGTTGACCGTTCAAGTGGTATTCCTATTCTCTACCTTGCTAAGGTTGATAAGGATACTGGTGAAGTAAAAGGAAGGATGAATTTTAATAGTGTTCTTTACGCCAACAGTGGTGGATTTTATCTACCAGACTTTTATATAGATAGCATAGGAGCAATATATATCTTTTTCAAGGAGGATGGAGGAGTTGGTAAAGTTAGAGTTAAGGTTGCGAAGTTTGATGAGTTTGGTGGAAATCTCGTTTGGCTTAGAGAGTTACCAGATATACAATTCAAAAAATATTCACATATTCTCTCAAGAAGATTACTACAGAATTTGGTTGGAACCCCAGTAGCTGTTAGAGTAAACTCTACTTACTCCGGTGCACCAACATTTAGAGTCTCTCCTAACGGTGGTATAAACTATTACCTTGCTCCCACAAACCAAACAGTTGAGTTTACTAACCTTGGTAATGATCTAAGGGTTAGAGTTGAAGCTATTGGCAATGGTAACCAATTAGTGGTAGTATCAAACTATACTTTTGAGATCTTGTTTTACTACACAGGTGACTTATTTGCTTCAACAAATTCGCTCTTTACTACCTATGTTGGAAGTAACTTTATATCACCTTCTCCTACTGTCCAGCTACTAACAAACATCACCTTCTCTGATGGGATAAGTAAAGCCATATACTATGTAAAGCTACACAACACAGGAAATACAAATGGACAATTTTATCTCTACCTTACACCATCTGGTTGGCCTGTTTCGGTATACAATTGGGCTAATGTTAATGTATCAACCGCTTTCACCAACGGTGAGTATAGTATCATAGTTCCTACAAACTCCACAACCAACTTTAGAATTGAGGTCTCAATCCCAAGCACCGCTAGCGATAGAGAGTTTCAAGACTTTTCTCTTTACTCAAGTGCCATACAAGGTGGCTATCTCCACGATTCCATAACTCTAAGAGCAATATCTTGGAAGTATCTTCCAGATGCTTTCATTAGTAATGTCTCAGGCATTTCGGGAACAAACCTCTGGGAGATTTCCCCCATAACTCAAGTTTTCTCTAACCTTGTAAACTCAAAGTTTGCAGGGTATGAGACTGTAGTAACCAACTACATAGTCATAGAAAACAAGGGAATCCTACAGGATGTAGTTTTAGTAACCAACAGATTCTACACTACTCTAGGCAGTATAAGTGACTGGAACATAGTTATATCAAACATAACCGATGGGCAGAGTGTATCATTTCCATATCATCTACAGATACCGTCAGGGCAGAGGAAAGTAATTCAAGTTACTGTTTCTGCAAAAACTAACGCTCCAGTGGGAAGCTTTCTGAACCTAGAGTTCTTCTCTTTTTCAACAAACACCCGTTACACTATCTCTGGTGATACAAATGTTTATTATGACGACCTCAGAAAAGATAGTATAAGACTAGTCTTTGAAAACCATAAATATCAGCCTGATCTTATCGTTGCTACTAATCCCTACTTCCTAGGTGGTGTTCAGGATAATAACTACGTTTCAACTAATATCTCCCTCACTCAGTCAATAATGGTAAGAACCGTAAATGATCGTTCTCTCACCTACTACTTCAAACTACAAAACGATGGAGAGGAGGTAGATATTATCCACTTAAGGTCATTTGGTATAACAAACAGCGGTTGGAGTGAAGTTTATTATCTAGGTAGTGATGACATTACTTTAAGCATAACTAACGGCACTAATATAGCTTTAGGTGTTGGTGAAGAATTTGTCTTCAGAGGTGTGTTTACACCAGATTCAACAGTTGAGAGTGGTGTTGAACCGTGGGTTAAGCTGTTAGCTTACACTACCAACTTTACCAACGCTTACGATGTCGTTTACGCAAGACCCAGGAACATAAAAGTAAAACCCGATGCAATGGTAGGGTACGATATTTCTTCAGCAACCAACGGTAACAATGTATACAATTCAACAGGGGCTAACCAGTATATAACTAACGTCATGCTTAAGGGAGGAGTGGAAGTTAGAACAAACGTTGTTATTGTGCAGAACGATAGCACAACCGATCCTGATATAATCAACATTGTTGGAGATAAGGCTAGTGGTAGTTGGTTTATCAAGTATCTAGATCTTTCAGATAACGATATCACACACAACATAACCAATACCTCAAACCTCACATTACCTTTGGGAAGTAGTGTTACATTAAAGGTTGTTTCCTATCCTTTAGCAACTGCGGGAGATGATGAATGGATAGAAATTAAGATCAGAGCTTACTCTTCCTATGTCAACTCTCAAGAAGACGTAGTTGTTATTTCCAACAGAGCTGTTTCCATTAAGCCAGATATGGGTGTTTTCTCATTTATCTCTGGATGGATTGACATACCAACAATATCCACAACTTATCTCGGTCAGGCTAGCTTAAGTAATAAGATAGTAGCCGGTAGAACTAACAATGTAAAGATCAGGCTTAAAAATGATACAGACAGTTTACAAGAATACACTCTAAAAGCTAGTTTGTCAAATATAGGCGGTAGCCTAGCAGACTGGAACTACAGATTTAGGGTTATTGTTGGAAACACTACTAACGATATAACTGCCTATGTTACTAACCTTGGATGGATTAAGTTATACTCTGCAAGAGAGCAGGTTGAGGTTCTGGTAGAAGTTACCCTCACCAATGCCGTTGAAAACAATTTACAAACAACAAACGGTGCTGTAAGCAATACCCTTGAAATAAGGTATGACTTTGTCAGTATGTTGAGGACAAATACAGTTGACAGAGGTATGCATAGTTTTATAGCGGTTAGAGGTCTACCTGATGCATACCATGACAGCATTGGAGGATATGCTGGTATTGATATCATTACTAATACTTTCGTTAGCGAGAACTATTTCCTCTACGGTCTTACTCTTAGGTATCCTAGGGAAGATATAATATTAAGGTTTAAAAATGATGGAGACTTTAGAGATGTGTTTAGGATTTATGCTACAGTTTCAAACGGTAACCAACCTGGAAACCACATAACCAACTGGATCTTCAGATTCTACGACGAGAAAAACAACGATATAACCTCTTTAGTAACCAACACCAATGCTGGTTGGACAAATCTTATAACCAATGGTTATGAAAAGCTTTTGAGAGTTTTAATTGTTAACACCAATGGTTTCGTAAACGACGAGGTGTTTTTCTTCTTCTACTTTGAGACAATCACCTTGCAAAGAAGGTTGGATACCGTCTGGTTTGGAAGTGTTATAACTCCTGGGCTTCCTGATATCGCTATATCTAACATAACTACAGGCATTCTCAGAGGGACAAACCAATTTGCCCCCGATAGTTTTGATTACCAAAAAACAGAAGCTAACGAAATTGGAAGATTTAAACTCGTTCTTAGGAATATTGCTCCTGTTGAGGGAGAACCAGAGTTTAGACTGAAAGCAACTTTCTACGGAGATGTTTCTAAGTTTGAGGTTTACCACACTAATAAAAGTGGAGAGTTTGTAAGTAATGAACTTCTCACCAGTTCTGGCTATACAAATTCAATAAGAAATTATAACAGTGCTAATGGATGGCCTGAAGACAACATATATGTTTACGTGAAACCGAAAAATACCGCAATTTCAGGAGATCTAGTTGTAATAAGGTATGAATTCAGTTTGTATGACAACCCTGGCGTTTTTGATGTAGTGTACATAACAAATAAGGTTGTGAAACCTCGGGTTAGTGTGATGTCTCGTCCTTCAATTGAGAGTACCGTAACAGCCGAGATCCGTAAATATCAATCTTCTTCAGGTAGTTTTGTTGTATCCAATGCTGACAATGTCTGGGAAGAGTTTGTTTTGAGAGCTAGTCAATCTAATCCGGAAGGGTGGGTTGTAAGCTTCTTCACGAACTCAACGGATATTTCTTCCTACATTTTCGGAAGTGGTTTTACCACTCCTAGAATTGAGGGAAGTGGGATAGTCCTTTTCAGCTTTAGAGTTACAAACACCACCGAGCTAGTAAGTGGGACAACCAACATTGTTACTATCAGAGCAATATCAAAGAAAAATACAAACGTTTACTCCGTTTTGAGAGTAGAGATTGTCTATGTTGATGCTATTGCCGATATTTTTGCCCTAGGAAGTGACGAAGACAATAAAGATTCCGCCGGAAAAGGGATCTTAGACGGTGCTATAACGAATAAGATTGAGTTAAATCAGACTAACGTATACACCATATTTTTAAGTAATTCAATAGGCGTTGGAGATAAGGTGAGATTTATTGTAAGTGTTGAGAGTAATCACTCTCCTAACTTTACAACACGTATTCTCTCCGAGAATGGTGATGATATAACTGGAGTGGTTTTTACTTCCAACTATGTTGTAGAACTCAGAGCTGGTGAAAGTAAACATATCAAAGTTTACAGAGTTCTTACAAACACTAATTCCTTGGTCTGCAGTGGATTCTACTCCTATCTAAGACTTTCAATGAAAACCTATGACATTGAAAATAATATCTATGACTTTGTTATCCTGAGAGATGTGGTAGTTGATCCAAGGGTAGATCTAAGAAGTGCCAGTGGTTACGACAACATCTTCTCTTTTACCTCTTACTCTGATGCTGGAAAAGTTGTAAAGACGTTTAAGAATGTTCCAGTTACACTGTATTTAGGTATTATGAATGTTGATGCTGTTGCAGAGAGGTTTTTTGTTAAGGCTAATGTAGGTGGTAATATCTGGGATGTTAAGTATTACGACTGCTCTGACGCAGAAATAACAGAGCAAGTGAGCAACGGTAATTACCTTACTCCAGAAATTCAACCTAGTCAGTTTTACTTCATCAAAGCGGTCATTAAGCCTTCTTTGCAGGCTAGCCCTGCTGATGTGTTTGAACAGTTTATAGAAGTTTGGTCCCTAAAAAACACTAACAGGAAAGATTACGTGACTAACAAGGTGGGGATAGAGAGCATGTTTATAGTTGGTAGCGTTAAAGACAGGAAAACAAAAGTAGGAATATCTGGCCCCATTATTGAGGTAACTGATCCTTACGGAGTTAAAGTTACTGTTACTGGTGATGAAAGTGGTAACTATTCTGCTCCAGTTTACCCAGTCATAGGCGGACTTTACAAAATGAAAGTTGATGCTAGAGGGTATGTAGGTAGTGTTAGCAACATCTATCTGGAAATAGGGACAAATGTAGTCAACTTTGAGTTGGTTTCATTCAATATGGTTGCGGATAAGGTTGATGTGAGAATATTTCCAAATCCCATAGAAGGTGGTAAAGGTGGTAACTTTGTCTATGCTGTTTCTGAGCCTTCTATTGTAACAATCTCAATATACGACATCAACGGAAAACTCGTTAGACATTTGGTAAAAGATGAGAGAAAGGAAAAAGGAGTTTACTATGTGCTATGGGATGGTACTGATGAGAGTGGTGCTTACCTTAGGCAAGGAGTTTACATATTTACCATTAACACAGGTAAAGAGGTAATTGTTAAAAAGTTGTTTGTTAAGTAGGAGGAACCGTATGAGGAGGCTTTTAATAGTTTTCGTTTCTTACTTGTTGTGTTCGGTCGGTTTTGGCGGAATTCTGTACAAGACACCATCTAATACCCTAGTTTGGGAAGAAAATTTTTCTGATGCTTTCCATCTTATGGACAATAATAACTATATCAGCAGTTGGGTCGGAGGAGTCAGAAACGATCGTTATACTCTTTGGTCATGGGACGGCCCTATAGTTGACGTGGTTGTAGACAAACTCTCTTCCAGAGTTTATACAGTTGGAGAACTCGGGGTGCATTCTTACATATCTCCTTCTTCATACTTTTTGGACAATGCACCTTTTAGGTATGATGTTTATGCTCACAAACTCACAACTGGTGGTGTCAAAGAATGGCCCTTAAGTCCAATGACTAGAACTAATACCAATGATACTCTTCTAAGTTGGGCAAATGGCGAAAGTAGGTATCCGTCCGCGTGTGTTGATAGTTCAGGCAATTTGTATGTAGTTTACAGTGATAACAGAAGTGGGTGGAGAATATTTGTCAGTAAGATATCGCCATCTGGTGTAGTGCAATGGGAGGTAGCAGTTGCCAACACTGCAAATTATCAAGCTAAGCCCGTTTACTACGGTGGATTTGTGTATGTTGTCTACTATATTGCCGATAACATAAGAATTGCTAAGATAAACGAAACAAATGGTAATATAGTTGCTGATGTCCAGATCAATACTAGCAGTGGTAACAATTACTATCCAGATGTAGACATAGGTCCTGATAACTATCTTTACGTAGTCTGGCTTAATAACACAGGTGGAACTTTCAACATCAGGGCACAAAGGATAGATCCTACAACTATGAATAGAGTTAGCTGGGGAGGCAATACCAGTGATAAAACTGTAAACATGTATACAAACTATAGTAACGCCAACTACTGGTATTCTGGAGAGGAGACAGTTTCTGCAGTTATTGATGGATACAACTTGTATGTTGCTTTCAAGCTTTACCATAGAAACCTCGCTAAGAGCAAAGTATTTCTCCAGAAGGTCAATTTCAGTGGGGGCAACTTTGTGGTAGTCTGGACAAATAACATTTCCGCTTGGGGGACTAACGATGTAATGGTTGGAAACGGCACAGATGAGGGAACTTACAGTGCAGATGCATATCCTGACTTAGTTGTTGTTGGAAACTCTGTTTTTGTCGTGTGGATAAATCACGGTCCTACGGAAAATGACCATTGCTTCTTGCAAAGAATTGACAAAAACAGTGGACAGATGCTATGGGAAAGAGATGTCAATCTTACCTATAGAGCATGGGTTGCACATCATACTAGAATCGCAAGCGACGGTGCTTTTCTATATGTTATCAGTGCTAACCCCGAGAGAAGGTTAGCAAAACTTGATCAATTCGGAAATGTTATATGGGTTAATGATTTGCTTCTGAATGAGAGACTTTACAATGGTTTTGCTACCTTTAGAGTCAAAAACTTGATCTATCCGGACATTGTAACGGGTTTTGTGCCTCTATCTGCCAAAGTCACTGCTAGCTTTGCCGAAAACCCCAGTGGCGCTTTAGCCCTGTTCTTACTCTCCCCTGAGACTAACTCATCAGGAGCATCCACAAACTATACATCATTCACTAATGGTCAGAGCGGAAACTTTATAAACCAGAAAGGTAATGTGTTTATGTATATCATCCTAAGTAATAGAGTGAATGAGGGAACTAACAGAATAGTCATAACCAATCTCAAAGTTGAGTTCACCGAATACTACTTCAGTGACGGTATGGTAGGTAAGCTACCTTCTGGCTCCGATATGAGTGGGTTAAATGTTATAAGAGGCACTGATAACTATAACCTTGGACAACTTGTTGACGATTATACCTACAATGACGGCGTAAGCTCAGCCAAGGGATTCTTCTATTTTGTAAATAACGCTACTTCAGCCAGAGAGATCAGAATCAGGGGAGATAGGGATAACCCTCCTAACTGGATCGTTAAATACTTCCTTTGCACCAATAATGGCAGTGAGTGGATAGTAGCTCAGGAAATAACCGCTAGCGTGACAAATTTAGGCTTTGTTACCAATCTTCAGCCTTATGCTGGTGGTAATTCCAATATCGTTGCAATAAGAGTTCACCTTACACCTTCGGTAAACCTATCCAGTGGTGATAACTATGTTGTCAAAGGTTATGTTGATACTAGGTTGCCAAATGGTTCTTGGGTGTTATCTGATGTTATTGGCTTTAGAGGCATAGTCAGCAGTGCCAAACCTGATTTGAGAATAAGCAAGGACGGAAGTAATTATCTAGGCAATGATATTATAAACTCCGATGGTAGCGATCAGACCATTGAGCTTAGAATGAACGTAGGTGTTGAAAAACTAGGATTTTTCTATGTTAAGAACACTGGAGGAAATGATAATATTAAAATTCAAGGAACAGGAGGAGATGGTTGGTGGAAAGTTGAATACCTTACCAACGGACAAGATGTTACATCAAGTATAGTTAACGGGAGTTTTACCATCAATCTTCCCTATGGTGCTGAGTTTGGCCCCATTGAAGTTAGGTTCTCCCCAACAAATTCCTCGGTTCCGATAAATGTCCCGAAGAATATCGTTATAAAGGGAATTTCTTCAATTGATCCTACTAAAGAAGATGTAATCAAGTTTGTTATAAGGCCTGTGATTACTAAAGTGGAAATGGTTGTTAGGAAAGCTAACGATAGCACTTGGGTTGGCGGAGGAATGTTCTCACAAGACTATTCTCAGAGAATTAGCAATAGAATTGACAACGGACTCACCAATGTGTACGAAGTTTCCATAACCAACCTAGGCAGTTACAACGAAGAGATAATAGTAAGAGCAAGCAACAGAAGTTTTGCTACTCAATGGAAAGTTGAGTATCTCTTTGGTGGATTTGATATCACAAGTTACATAACTAATCAAGGGTTTGTGCTTTCAAATCTTTCTCCAAGTAACATTGGAAGTAACATAACTGTTAGGATTATCTCTCCGTCAAGCTATCCAAGTGGTGCTAATGAAGTAATGGGTGTGTTTTTTGTTGGAATAGGGGATAGCGATACAAACACCATTTCTAAGCGTGACACCGTTGCAATATACGATAGACTGGTATCAACTAGAGTTGATTGTATAGCCTCATCTTCTCTGTATGGCACCAATGGTTATAACTTCGTAACCTCTGATCCTAGTGCTCAACAACTCTATGGCTATGTGGTATCAAACATTGTTTATACAATCGTGCTTTCAAATCCCTCTCCTTCAGATTTTGAATTTAACGTTAGAATTACCAATGCAAATCCTGTGCAGTGGAAGATATCTGTATCAAATGCTAGTGCAGATATAACCGGAAGTGTCACTAATCCCAGTGGATGGACAACCTCCGTTATCCCTTCTGGTGAAGTTTTATCCTTAAGCTTAGTCGTGCATTCAACTAACGAAACTACAGGCTTTGGTGCAAACCTAGGCGATACTAATAGAGTCGTGATAATCTTAAGGTCACCGCTAAAAGCTGACGTTATGGACGTCTTCTCGGTGTTTAGCGAAAAAGTATTACCTCCAGATTTGCTTGTCAGAAAAACTAATGAACCCTTATACAGAGGACATAACATGTTTACAACAAACGTTCACACACCAGAACAATTGGTTTTCAACTCCTACCAAAATACTGACAGTGATTACAAGGAAGGACTTTTTAGAGTAAAGAACCACAGGCCGGTACCTGAGAATGTAGTAATAAAGGTAAGCGAGGTTCATAGAGACAATATCTGGGAATACAAGATCTATAGATATGTAGGGAACAATATAGACAATCCTGACTTCTCCAATCCTTCAGATTGGTATGAGGTCACTACCGATGTTACAAATGTTTCGGGGATCACCAATTCCGTTACAAATGGCAGTGATGTTCTCTATAGGATAAGTGGTAAGCCGATCAGTGCAACTAATAACAACGATAAACTTGCTCTTAAGTTTGAGGTTTTTGGAACGAGCACTAAACTAAGAGACGTTGGAACATACGGAATAACTTTTGGCGTAGGAATTCCGGACATATATGCTTACGATGGAAGCGGTAGAGGCATTAGAAACACAAACTACACAGTTTCTACAACAAATATCTTTGATAAAGCTTTAGGAGACATTATCGCACTGTATGTAAGTAACCAAAACTCAGACATAGGTGGCGCATTCACTCTCAGAGGTGATGGTAATAAAGAGCAATGGGAGATAAGATACTATTCTAGTGAAGGTGATGATATAACCTCTTCGGTCACGGGAGTAGGATTTTCCTCAATATTTGAACCTTCAGAGGTCAAGACTTTCTATGTAAAGATCAAAGCAATCCCAGGTTCTACTTATAGTTTTGGACAAATGACAAACTTTGACGTATCCGTAGAAAACGATCAGGGCAATAGAGATACCATTAGGCTAGTTTCCATAATAACTGATAGAAGTATACCCGATGTTTTTACACTTTCTTCGTGGAGTAATGTTTACGAAACTACTCCTTCCGCACAGTTGCTTCCAGTGTATATAGGAAAAGGTGACAGTGTTACCAATACTCTATACCTCGGTAACTGGAGAAATTCCCTTGAGACTAACTATCTCTATATTTCTCCTCCATCAGTTGATGATTTCAGCATCAAGATAGAAAGATTTAGCAACAACTCCTGGATAGATATAACCCCTGAAGCTACTAATCTGGGCATTAAGTACTACCTAACTCTGAGCAACAGTGTGGTAACTGCTAGAATTATTATGAAAGTTGATTCTAACACCACTCTACCCTGGAACACTCTGCAAGATTTAGACATTCAGCTTGAGTCTCAGGGTAAGTTAAAAGTTGATAGAGGTAAGTTTAGGTATATACTTGCAGACATGGGAAGGCCTGACATATTTGTCGTTTTAGATGGCGTCACTAATGGATACAGTGTTTATGAGTCTGGAACTCCTGTTGTCCAAATCCTAAACACTGAAATAGAAAAGAGAGTTACCAATATTCTTGATATTATGCTGGGCAACGGTAGAAGTAAACCAGAAGTTATGAAAGTTTGGGCTTCTGGATATCAGTATGCGGAATTTAAACTAAAGTATTACATTTCAACAAACGGTTTAGACTGGAATGATGTCACTCACTCCATCACTAACACCAATGGTATTAATGTCGGGGTTTCGGAGAATAGCAATGTTCTGTTAAGACTAGAGGCATTCCTAACCGTTGCATCAACCAACAATATTGATGATGTTCTTGAAACTTCCGTAAGGCTATACTCTTGGGCGGGACT
>JBCNVF010000066.1 GCA_039630355.1 Brevinematia bacterium | reverse complement strand
TGTGGGAATACTCCAACCTTGAGAACTACTAAGCATTGGTATTTTACTTTGAGTAAGTTTGAGAACCAACTTAGGGAGTACTTGGAGTCACAGATTGATTGGAAACCCAATGTTAGGGATTTTGCACTATCCTGGATAAAGGAAGGACTGAAGGATAGGCCTATATCAAGAGATCTCAACTGGGGGATTCCTTTACCTCTTGAGGAGGCAAAGGGTAAGGTGATGTATGTTTGGTTTGAGGCACCGATAGGGTATATCTCTTCAACGGTAGAATGGGCTGAGAAGATCGGCAAGCCCGATAAATGGAAGGAATATTGGCTTGATCCTGAAACTAGGCTTATCCACTTCATTGGAAAGGATAACATTCCGTTTCATGCGATAATTTGGCCTGCAACCTTGCTTGCTCAACATGGAAAATGGATATTGCCCTACAATATTCCTGCGAATGAGTTTATGAATTTAGAGGGGGAAAAGATATCAACATCCAGAAATTGGGCTATATGGGTGGATGAAATAGCTGAGGAATTTAACCCTGATGCGATAAGGTATTACCTCTGTCTCAACATGCCTGAGACAAAGGATGCTAATTTCTACTGGAAAGAGTTTCAGGAGAAAGCAAACGAAGAACTAGCAAATGCCTTTGGAAATCTGGTATCAAGAGTTTTAAAGTTTCTAAACTCCAAAAATAACGGTATAATACCTAAGCCAAATAGATCTCTTTTTACACCTTTGGAGGAGAATATTTTGAAGAACATAGAGGAGATACCACAAACGATAGGTGAACTCCTTGAGAAATTTGAATTCAGACAAGCGATAAAGTATCTGAGAGAGATTTCGTTTTTGGGGAATAAATACATTGACGAGGCTAAAATATGGACCCTTACTCCGGGAACGGATGAGTTTAACGCAAAGTTATTTGTTGCGGTGCAAACAGTATTCACCTTAGGGTTATCTATGTATCCATTTATGCCAAAATCCTCAGAAAAAATCCTAGAAACGCTTGGATATCAAGAAGGTTTCATAAAAACTGTAAGGTGGGATGACATAGGCAAAATGACTGTCAGGGTAGGGGGAAGAATTTCTCAACAGGTGCCTATTCTATTCACAAAGATTCCAGATGATGTGATTGACAGGCAGATCCAAAAGTTGAAAGAATCCGCGGAAAAAGAAAAGATTCAAATAGAACCTACCGATGAAGTAATAGATGTTGAATATCTGAAGAAGATTGACCTAAGGGTGGCTAGGGTTAAGGGAGCATCAAGAATACCAAAGTCCAAAAAGCTGATAAAGCTTTTAGTTGAGGTTGGTGATTCTGAGAAACAGATAATAGCGGGTGTGGGGGAATGTTACGCTCCGGAAGATCTAGTAGGCAAGGAAATAGTAATTGTTAACAACTTAAAACCTGTTACGCTAATGGGTGAAAACTCTTATGGAATGTTGTTAGCTGCCAAGGATGCAAATGGTAATTTGGTGATTCTGACGGTGGACAAAAGCATAGAGAGTGGTGCTAAAGTTTCGTAAATCTTATGGATCCAGCGCAGATAATAGTATTGGTTGTAGCGATCTTCTCGCTAATTGGTTCAATGTTCGCATCCTTTTCGGAGTTGTCCTTGTTCATAGTAGACAAGGTCAAGTTGCACAAAATTATAGCTAGAGATCGCAAAAACGGGAGGTATCTAAAAAAGCTTCTAGAAAACCATAGAGAAACACTGATAACTATACTTTTTTTGAACTTACTCTTCAACACTACTTTCACAATTGCAATGTCTAACCTTACGCTCTCACTGAATATAATAGTATCAACCATAATAATATCTGGAGTTATTGCGGTCCTTGGAGAGATGTTGCCGAAAGTTGGAGGTTATACGATTGCTGAGAGAATGGTATTGGTTGTAGCTAAGGTAGTTTACTTGGTGAACTTAGTTGGTAAGCCTTTCTTTAGGTTTGTTAATTCGGGAGTTATTTATCCCTTCCTGAAAAGGGGAAAATATCTTTCAATAAAAGATAAAGCTGAGTTTGTTGAGGTTCTAAAGAGGAATGCTAGAAATCCGAGGATTAGGAAGTTTATAGAGATACTCAATCTTGATGCAAAGGATGTTATGGTTCCAATAGGTGATACCGTAGTGGTTGATGTGAATGCGGAGAATTTGGATAGAGAGATAAAAAAGCTGAAGGGTGCTCCTGAATATGCTCTAGTATACGAGGGTAGCCGTAGTAATATTGTAGGTGCTGTAAGGGTGGGAAAGCTAGCTAAGTTGATGTTAGGCAGTGAAACTGTAGCGAATTACCTAGAACCTGTGAATTTTGCTCCTGAGACTAAAAGGATGTATGACCTTATAGTGGAGATGAAGAGCAAGAGCTTAAGTGTTTCGGTCATTGTTGATGAGTATGGAAACATAATAGGAATGATAACACCTGAAACGTTGTTTGACTATATTTTCGGCACAGGTTCTCCAGAGATAATTATGCTTTCTAGGAGTAAGTACCTAGTTGAGGGAGATATATCTCTTAAAGAGTTTAATGAGTTTTTTCAAACTGAGTTAGAGTCGCAATTTTACAATACTATCTCGGGATTTATTATAGAGAAGTTTGGTAAAATACCAAACAAAGGTGATGAGGTAAGAATCTCGGGTCTTACAATACGCGTAAATGAGGTAAGAGGTGGTAAGATTGAGAGTATTCTGGTTAAGATGGATTAGACTCCGAACTTTAGTCTTCTTCCTAGGTATTCTGGCAGTCCTCTGTTTACAATCTTTCGGTAGGTTTTTTCAACGTCATACTCAAATCTTTTAAATATTACAAAATTTTCGGTTGTATTGAAAAGCAAATACGCTCCGAGAGGTATATTGTCTCTAGGTTGCCCTAGAGCGCCAGGGTTTATCAGGTATATGGAGTCGTTATCAAGATAGATTGGTCTGTCAAAAGGCACTTCGTGAAACCCCTTGGAAGACCACATTGCTGGGATATGAGTGTGTCCGAAAAACATTATCTTTTTCCCTACATTTTCCAGCTTGTTTAAGTTCCTCTTAGCTGAGGAAAGCGAAATAATGTATTCGTCTAGGTCAGTTAGTCCTCCATGAACGAAAATGTAGCTATCGTAATCTATTATGTCACTTAGTTTTCTTAGGTAGTCTAGCTCACTTTCGGAAACTCTGTTGAGCGTCCAAAAGATGGCCTCTGCTGCAACGAAATTGAACTCTGAGGTTCTCTGAGGATCAAGTAGTGCTCTATCGTGATTACCTCTTATAGCCCATTCTGTGCCACATAGCGACTTAACTATGTTTACGCAAACGTTTGGATCAGGCCCGTAACCCACAATGTCTCCAAGACATATATAACGATCAACTTTACCATAAGTTTCATTGACAAAACCTTCAAGTGATTCCAAATTTGAGTGAACATCAGAAAAAATAGCTACAACCATAACTATATTATTGTCCTTCTCTTAATTCAGTTGCGAATTTTGAAGGAGAGTATTTACCCAGTCCTGACAGGGACTGCGAGAGAAAGAAGAAAAACTACACCTAACTATGAATGTTTTTGACTAGTTTTTTTTAAAAACTAGGAAGACCTTGTAGGTAGAAACGTTATTTCACCGTTTTGGTATACAATCCTTATGTTATCTCCTTCCTTTATTTTCCCACTTATTATGTGTAGTGAAAGTTTGTCAAGTATCTCTTTCTGTATAGCTCTTTTAAGGGGTCTAGCTCCGAAAGTCTCATCGTATCCGATTCTAGCCATATACTCTCTAGCAGAATCTTCAACAACAAGCTTGATCTTTTTGTCCATTAGTCTTTCTTTGACTCTCTCAAGTTGTATGTCAACTATCTTCTTTATATCTTCTTTAGTTAGTTTTCTAAACACTAGTATCTCATCTATTCTGTTTATAAACTCAGGTCTGAAAAACTTTGTAAGCTCCTTAGTTATTCTTTCCTTGAGATTTCCATTTATTTCCTCAGTGTTTAGTCCGGATAGTAACTCTGTGAGTAAGTTAGAAGTCATTATAATTATTGTATTTTTGAAATCCACTGTTCTGCCTTGACCATCCGTAAGTCTTCCATCATCTAGTATCTGGAGTAGGACATTGAAAACATCGGGATGTGCTTTTTCTATCTCATCAAATAGAATGACGGAGTAAGGTCTTCTTCTGACAGCCTCTGTAAGCTGGCCTCCTTCTTCGTATCCAACATATCCCGGGGGAGCTCCTATAAGCCTAGCAACGGAATGCTTCTCCATATATTCTGACATATCAATTCTTATCATTGCTTTCTCTGTGTCAAATAGGAACCAAGCAAGAGTTCTGGCAAGCTCTGTTTTACCTACGCCGGTAGGCCCAAGAAATAGAAATGAGCCTAGGGGTCTATTTTCGTCCTGTATTCCGGCCCTTGCTCTTCTTATTGCGTTTGAAACTGCGGAAATGGCATGATCTTGACCAATAACTCTCTTCCTAAGTTCCTCCTCCATCCTAACAAGCCTTTCCCTCTCACTCTCAAGCATTCTCTTAACTGGTATACCAGTCCACTCGGAAACCACCCTCGCCACATCTTCTTCAGTAACTTCCTCTCTAAGTAAGGAACCTTCTCTCTGCAACTCCTTAAGAGTATTGGTCAGTTCGTCAATCTCCTTTTGCTTCTGAACTTTAAGACCATACCTGATTTCAGCGACTTTGTTGTAGTTAGCCTCCCTTATGTATCTTTCCTCCAAAATGCTTAGCTGATCTAACTCTTCCTTAAGAGTCTTTATCCTCTGGATTATGTTTTTTTCCCTATCCCACCTAACCTTAAGAACGTTTAACCTTTCCCTAAGATTCACCAGCTCATGTTCCACTTTACTTAGCCTTTCCTTAGCTTCAGGAGAACTATCTTTCTCCAGAGCATGTTTTTCAATCTCAAGTCTAGCTATAGCCCTATTAAGTTCATCCACTTCCTGAGGCATGCTATCTATCTCCATCCTGATCCTTGATGCTGATTCATCAACAAGATCTATAGCCTTATCGGGCAGGAATCTGTCAGTAATATACCTATGGGCGAGAGTTGCTGAGGCAACAAGTGCTTTATCGGAGATTTTCACCCCGTGATGAACCTCATACTTTTCTTTCAATCCTCTAAGTATAGCAATAGTGTCTTCAACAGAGGGCTCAGCAACAAAAATGGGCTGAAACCTTCTTTCAAGTGCTTTGTCTTTTTCTATATACTTTCTGTACTCATTTATGGTAGTAGCTCCGATGACCTTTATCTCACCTCTTGCTAAGGCAGGCTTAAGCATATTACCAGCATCCAAAGCTCCTTCGGCAGCGCCAGCTCCAACTATCATGTGTATCTCGTCTATGAAGAGTATTATCTCACCGTTAGACTCAACAACCTCACTTATAACAGCTTTAAGTCTTTCCTCAAATTCGCCTCTAAACTTTGTTCCTGCAATAAGTGCCCCAAGATCCAGAGCTAGTATTCTCTTACCCTTAAGCCCTTCCGGAACATCATTATCAACAATTCTTTTTGCAATACCCTCAACAATAGCAGTCTTTCCCACACCAGCTTCACCTATCAGGACTGGATTATTCTTCGTCCTCCTCAAAAGAATTTGCATAGCTCTTCTTATCTCTGCATCCCTACCAATCACTGGATCAAGCTTACCAACCCTAGCAAGCTCGGTTAAATCCCTCGTATACTTTTGCAAAGCGTTATACTTCTCCTCAGGTGTCTCATCAGTTACCTTCTTATTTCCCCTCAACTCGTTAACTAGGGTGTAGAAATTATTGTAGGTTATACCATACTTGTCAAGAAGAGACTTCAACTTGCCGTTGGTGCTTTTGATAACCCCTAGCATCAGATGCTCTGTGGAAATAAAACTATCTTTAAACCTATTAGCTTCCTCAAGAGAATAGTCTAAAGCCTTTTTCAAATCTGCCCCAATGTATGTACTACTTATCCCCTGGATCTTAGGTTTTTGGGAAATAAGATAATCTATCTCTCTCTTAAGATCTTCTACCCTGACCTCACTGCTTTTTAGAACCGAATAAACTAAGTTATCCTTGTCATCAAGTAATGCTCTAACCAAATGCTCATTGTTCACCTCTTGATTATCATTTCTATCCGCTATCTCAGTAGCCTTCTGCAAAGCTTCTCTAGACTTCACAGTCAACCTTGAGATGTTCATACCCCGACCTCCAAGCTAACCTATCCTTTTTGATACAAACAGCGTGCCAATTTTAGCTACCTGACCAGTCTTGCACAAACCTCTCGTTAGACCCTTTCTAAGATGCCTTTAAGCAGTAGAAAAGTGGTGAATAACTCTCTTTTAGCTACGGAGTAAAACAAAAAAAGCAAAAACAAAGAAACTGAACTTTTTAGTGATGTGCAAAAATTACCCAGATGTATAAGTAGTATACATCTTAAGAAAGTTTAGGACCTATTTTTGTCAAGCTATCCAAGGAAATGGGTTTGAATTCAATCAAGTGTGTGGGTGGAATTTCAATATTTACGCTTGTTGGGGGTTTGAGCTTTACTAAATTTTTGCAAATTGTTATTGTTTGGTGAAGTTTTAGTTTGAGTTTCTGTTGACAATTAGGTTTCTTTGATTTATACTTCGTGTTGTAAGATGAGGGGGTGTATATGAGGCTACTGAGGTTACTTATAATAATATCTTTTGTTCTTGCTTTTCCGATTGTTGGGTTGGTTTATGCGCAGGAGCAAGCTGAGGAAGAGGAAGCTGGGATAGCGTTTCAAAGGCCTACGCCTTCAATGGAAGGTGTTAGGGAGAATCCAGAGAGTGGTTTTTTGAAGGACAATGTTTTGGAGAGAGGGAAGAGGCCAGATCAGGCGAAGATAGTATTGCTTGATCCTATTGGTGATGATAAAGGGCCTGGTTATTATACTTATCCGACGCATCCAGTGTATGTTGTTGGTGGTTTTGATATTGTTAAAGTTGAGATAGATGCGATGGATGATAAGAATGTTACATTCAAGATAACTGTGAATGCTGATCTTAAGCAAGAGTGGGGAATGGCTGCGGATTTTGATATTCAGCATTTCCAGATATATATTGATCAAGATCATTTACCTGGTTCTGGTTATCTTAGGTCAATTCCTGGTTTGAATATATACTTTCCACCTGATCAAGGGTGGGAGAAGGCGGTTATAATTTCACCGCAGCCAAGAGCGAGGGTTGAAATAGAGGTTAACTCAAAGGCGAAGGATATGGCACAGGATGTTGTTATACCTAGGCTTATAAAGGGTGTTGGTAGGACGATTATTGCAGTTGTTTCAAAAAAGGATCTTGACCTAGGTCCTGATAAGGATATAACCAAATGGGGATTTCAGATTTTCTCTCAGTCCAATGAAGGTTTTCCTGATCCGGAGGATGTTTTGACGAGGAATGTCAATGAATACAGAGGGTTGCATAGATGGGGAGGTGGTAGTGATTATTGGGGAGATCCGGAGTTTGTTGATATAGTGGTGTGGCCTGCGAGAGGAAAGATAAAGGAGGCGCAGGATCAGTTTGAGATACTCAATGTTTGGGAGTCGTATCCTAATCCTATACAGGATGTTAAAGCGGTAGTGCCGATGGTATTCTTAGATCAGACTGAGCAGTGGAAACCGCCTATAGGGTATATTAAGTTTGCTAAAGCTATGTCTGAAAGGCTAAAGCCGCAGGCACCACCTGATAAGTATGTTTCTGGGAATTTTGATTTATTTGGGAAACTGTTTACGAGGTGGAACTGGAATTATGATGCGACTAAGGAGAATGTTATAAGAAACTCACTTGAGATTGGTATAGATGGTAAAGTGTTCACGGAGGTTATAGATTACTACTTGAGGTTTGAGCTTACGGATTGGGAGGCTACTAAATGGACGACTTGGGTTAACGCAACAGCTGGTCAGGTTCCTATTGCTTTGCAATCAAGAAGGGTGGTGCTTAATAGACCTTTACCGACTGTTGATGTTGTGAGTATCGGTAACTATGATCTTAACTATAGTCCTTGGACACTGGGGCAGGCATGGTATCCGGACAGAGATAAGTTTTTAGGATTGTTTGTTGACGGAAGTATTGAGGGGATTTTAGGTTATAACTTTACTATCCACTATCCGCTTAACTGGATTGGTTTTGAGTGGGGCAAAGGTAACAACAGGATATATGATCTTGTGTATGGGTATAGGTTAACTTCGTCTGTTATACCTGGGGTAAAGCTACAGCATACTCTTGGGTATTATACTGACTTTGAGACTAATCCTGAGTCTGGAAAAGGTGGTCAAGCGAAAACGATGATTTACAGGGGAGGTAATGCTACTGCGGATGCTTTTATTGAGATAAAGTTGCCACTAGGTTTTGTTGTTAATGTTGTAGGTGCGGTTTCTTCGGTTGGCGTTAATCCAGAGTTTCTTAAGCTGGAGGAGGGATTGGAGCTTGATATAGACGGAAATGGGCTTGTTGGTAAGCTTGCACAGACTGGTATAAGTCCAGCGTTTCCAACGAAAGACAAATCTCTTAACATCATAGGTTTTGGTGGAACACTACTTGTTAAGAATGATAACATTTTTGATACCGGTGTAGGTTTTGTGGTTCAGGGGTTCTATATTGATCCTAACTATATTTCGTTTACTGCTGCCAGAGGTGATGATCCGTTAGCTTCTGCTGGATTTGGTGGTGGAACAACTGGTGCGGATGTTTTGATAATGAATGGGTGGCAGTCTGTTCATAGAGCACCGCAGGCAGCAGACTTTGTGGGTTCTGCACCTATACCGCCAGTTCCTTCTGATTTCCTAGTAAATGATCCTGTTACAGGGCTTAGTGGTATAGGGTGGATAAATGAGAAATGGGAAGGTATTTCTGCGTTAGGCTGGAGAGGTGCTACTGCTAGGATTGACTATTCGGTTGATGTTCTGAGGATCCAGGGTGAGGGTAGTTATATAATGTTTGGGTACGATCAAGCTTCAAATGTGGTTAATGTTGTTCCAGTTAGTTCAAACTTCTTTTCGGTGACAGGTATTCCTGTAGGTAGCACTCTCTCATTTGTTATACCGTATACTCAGATTTCAAAGATGAGGGCTATGCTACTGGGAACCTACAAGCTCTCTGATATACTCTATGGTATAGACATTACTCCTTCCGTTATGTTTGAGATGAATAACTATCCAACAGTATTTGGTAAAGGTAGTTACATACTTGAGAGGACAAGTTTCAGAGCTAACACTATGTTTGTCTCACCAAGTTTGACTTTTGGTATCCAGTGGACAAAGTTGCTTTTCATGAGTGTTGGTTACAAGTATGAGATAGGGACGTATAATACTGTTTTGAATTTTGTTTCTGGTTCTTTGACAGCCGACGATACCCAGGTGAAGAATTATAGTAGGCATAGGGTAATTTTGACTGCAAGGGCTGACACTCCGGTTGGGTATTATAAGTGGAGAGCTGAAGTGTTTTATGAAGGTGAGAATAAGGACTTTTCGGGTAGAGCGCCGTTTGGAGCATATAGTGTGCTTGAGTGGGAGTATGGTTTCTAAAAAGGTGGCTTTGCCACCTTCTTAAATTTTAGGAGGAAGGTATGAGAAGGGGAATATTTGTGTTTGTAAGCATTATCTTTTTGGGAAGTTGTGCTTTCTTGCTCACTGAGAGCGTTGACTTTTCAAAACTGCCTCAACCTATAGAGGTGAGTGAATCAAATCCATTTTTCACCCCGACAGCGATAAAATTCACGGGTGATCCGAGCGTGGATTTTGGATCTTCGTATGTGTTTTTAAACAAAAGTGATGGAGGAACTTGGAAGGCTTTGAATAAGGTCTATATAGCTTATTCAAAGAGATTTTTGTTCATAGGGCATAAGAATACGGTTGATGCTAATGATCCACCAGACTATCTCAATAGGGGTGCATTCTATGTATTCATAGATAATAATATCACAAATGGTAAAGGCAGTAAAGGTATGAAGAAGCTTGCTAATGGTGATAGTGGTATTACGGGAAGCTTTGATTTTCTTGATGATGCTCAGATTTCTACAGTGGGGGATAGAAAGTTTTCAGTATTTATAAAACACTATAGGCCTTATAAATATGCTGAACCTACTGGCGAGAACTTTAAGGCTTACAGGTTCATAAACGGTAGTATTGAGAAGGAATCAAAAGTTGGGCCTGGTGGAGGACTTGCTTGGAATAGGTATATAACGAATAATGTTACGGAGATAGCGATACCTTGGTCGTTTATATTTGGTAGCGATCCTGAGTATATTCCTGACAAGATATATCTTGAGTTTAGGATAGATGATGGTGCTGGTGGAACGAAGTTTAAAGAATCAGATTTTGGAACTAATGTTACTACTACTAATGTTGTGTCAAACTGGCTTGAGCTTAAAATTAAGTAGCTTCTAGGGTGGGGTTCTCTCACCCTGTTATATTGTTCTATGAGAGGGTTTAAAAATTTTGTAAACCTCTTGAAACTGAGAATGTTGTTTTTTATAATTAGGGTGTATTTATAGGAGGTATGTATGAGCCGAAAAACTATTTTTATTGGTTTGGCGGTATTAGGGATAACCGCCTTAGCGATTTCTGTGGTGTTTACGGGATCTTGTGCGTTGCTTACTCCTCCGCCTCAACAACCACCAGCACAGCCGGAGGATATAAAGATACCGAAAACACTACTGTTTGAAAATACTAGTAGTGTTGCTCCTAAGTTCTTAAGGGCAATATCCTATGAAAGAACTGAGACAGCACATAAGTTCTATATCAAGACAACGGTTGTGGTTACTAACTATTTCCCTGCCTTGAGAGAGCTGGAACCTAGACTTGGTGATGCTTATAAGGCGAGGAATGATACAGGTGACATATGGGGACTCTTGATAATAGGTATTGATAGAGGTAGTATAAGCACTGCTAAGAAGAATGTTGCTAAATTTGGAACTGTTGTAAAGACAGCGGACCCAGATTTTGAGTTTGACACAGTGATAAGGCTTAACAGTGACTGGCAGAATGCTAATCTAAGGGATGGTCTTCCAGTAAGAGCTGAGGCTGGAACCTGGTATCTTGAGACTTATGCAAGTGGTGATAATGAAGCTAACAACTATTGGAGTGTAAGAGAAGAAAAGAAGTTCCAAGCTAATGATAACGATCAAGATGGTCCTAGAGAGAAGTTTATAAGTGGTAATTGTACCGTTATGACAAATATTGATACTAATCCAGCTTCTACGAATACTTACAGGGTAGATGCGAATATCTCCTATGACTCTTCGTCTGGAGAATACATTTTGACAATACCTTTCTCCGTCATTGATGTAAATGATATTAATAAAATTACTGCATTTGGTTTGCAGAACTCTGGATGGAGACCTGGATCTCAAGTAAATGCAGTTATTAAGCCACTTGGGTCTGATAGAGTTATTGTCTATGCAGATGCTAATGGCGTTGTAAGAGGATTACCAGTTGTTACAGTGCCAAAGAAGAAGGATGAATCTCCTACTCTTATACCAGGAGCGTTTGAAGATGTTTCTTATGTTCAGTTAACTCCATCATCTGTGTT
>JBCNVF010000065.1 GCA_039630355.1 Brevinematia bacterium | reverse complement strand
TCTACGAATTTATACACCTACTCTCAACGGAGTTTGAATTAGTCAATAGGGAGTCTGTAAAAAGAGTAATAATAAACTCTCTGAAGAATAAGAATATGATATGGCTTCTTTTGGAAATAAAGAATGTCCTATCCTCACTCTACAACCAAAACCCTAACACTAACCTAAGGAACATAAGCAAAAATGTAGAGAAGTTTTTGGATAATTATGAATTCAGTTTGATCTTTAAGAACAATCCAATTAGGGTTCTTACACCTCTCTTTGATAGAGATAAGTACCTAGGTGACATAAACTATGTAAAGAAAACGAGAGAGAGAAATGTCATTCTCATTTCCCAAGATAACGAGATAAGAGTTGCTTTAAAGGGAAATGGAATAGTGATAGGGAAAATAAATCCAAACACTACCAGAATAGTCTCTGAACTAGGAGGAACAGTTCTTTCGTCAAAACTTATTATTCCCAGATTCATATCGGAGCAAGTTAACTACCTGCCCGAAGTATTTGATCTGTGGATAGAGATAAACTTGCTAAGGTTGTAGCATCCTTAAGAGTAATACTTCAGTTTCTCCATAAGCCCTTGAAAAAGCAATTTCAAAGCCACTAGGAACTTCCAAAGATTTTCTTGATGAGTGTTCTAGAACTATTGTTCCTCCCCTTTTCAAGATATGCGAGGAGAGTGTGATGACTTTCCGGTAATCCGCAAAATCGTAAAAAGGGTCTACAAATATCAGATCAAAGCTTTCACCCTCATTTCTTAGAATATCTATCCCCCTTTCCCAAGAAGAACAGATCACTCTATACCCTTCCTGTGGTATCTGAAGCGATATAAGGTTACTCTTAAGTTGCTTTATTAATGAAGGGTTGTTATCCACAAAACACACAAATTTTGCTCCTCTGCTTATTGCCTCTATCCCAACTATACCAGAACCACAGAATAAGTCTAAAAATAAAGCATTACTGACATCTATGAAATTAAAAATTGACTGACGAACAACCTCAGAAGTTGGTCTTACAGACTTGTTTCTCACAGATATTCTACGGTTTCTTAAATAACCTCCTGATATCCTCAACATTACTTTGATAACAATGCTCCTACTATTTCCTTAAAGACATTTGATGAAACTGTTTCTACAGCATCTCTAAGCTTAGATTTAGAAATCTCTAGGATTGAAGCAGATATCGCCCTAGCTTTTGATTCTACTTCAGACCTGTATTTCTCAACTTCACTCTCAAGAGCTTTAGCAAGTGATAACTTCAAATTCTCCACTTCCCGAGATTTAAGGCTTTTGTAGTTTTCAACCTCAAGTCTTGCAGAATCAATCATTTTCTTAGCCTCAAGTTTCGCATTCTCAACTTTCTTAGATAATTCCTCATCAGCCTTGAGTATTTCATTAATAGTTTTGGATATCTCCCCCATCTGGGCGGTGGAGGATTTGAACCTCCGACCTCTGCTGTGTGAAAGCAGCGCTCTAACCATCTGAGCTAACCGCCCAACACAAAAATTTTAAAATAGCCAAAAAAGCTAATTCAAATTTCCCAGATAGAACTTCTCAATACAACTCAACCCACCTCAGAAAAACAAAGTAGTTACAAAAGAACTCATACCTCCATAACAACTTTGAAAATAAAAGTCCGTAAAACTTGAGAAAAATCATCATACAGAAATATAAAGAAAGCACAGTTTTTAAAACCATAAATTTATCTACTAACCATAGGTATTCTTCTCAACTTTGCAAAATACTCAGAAACTTAGTATATTTTCTATAGCATGGCATCTGAAGAAGTGGTAATCAAAAAACCATTCAGCGGGTTAAAAGTCTTCACTGCCGGAATTCCTCTATCTACTCCACCTCCTCAGAATATCTACAAAGGCATAGATAGGCTAGTTGAATTGGAACTTGACGGAATGGAAATAGAGTTTGTGTATGGTGTCAATACAAATAATAGCGAAATGTTCAAAATTGGAGAGTACGGTAAAAGCAAAGGAGTATATTTTACAGCCCACGCACCTTATTATATAAATCTAAACGCCAAAGAAGAAGAAAAGTATATCAGGAGCAAAGAACACATAAAAAAAACTGTGCTTGCATTGGAAAAAGCAGGCGGGTGGAGTGCTGTATTCCATCCTGCGTTTTACACAGGTGATGCTCCCAAAACAGTCTTAGAAAGAGTAATAAAAGCTATAGAAGAAATAAACACTGAACTCAAAAGCCTAGGACACAAATTCAATGTTTGGATAAGACCCGAAACTATGGGAAAACCCTCTCAATTTGGCTCACTTGAAGAAGTTGTTGAAATATCAAAGTGTTTTGATAATGTTCTACCATGTATTGATTTCTCGCATCTTTACGCTAGGAGTAGAGGTGGTTATAACTCTGAAAAGGAAATACTAGGTATATTTGACTATATTGCCAAAGAACTAGGAGACAAAGCTTTGAAAAACATGCATATTCACCTGAGCGGAATAGAGTTTGGAGCTAAAGGAGAAAAATTCCACAATACTTTTGCAGAAACCCAACTGAACTACAAAACCATAATAAAGACCTTCAAACATCTAAAGATAGAGGGAGTAGTAGTTTGCGAAAGCTCAAATATTGAATATGACGCTATGATTATTAAGAATTTATATAACTCTGAAGTCAGAGAGGTTTAAGTTATGAATGGTAAATTGCAAATGAAGAGAATTCCTGTTGATGAACTAAAGCCTGGGATGGTGTTCACAAGAACAGTATTCGGAGACAACTACGAAATAGTCGCTGAAGCAAACGTACCTATAACTTCTAGGGTCATAGAAAGACTTAAAAAAAATGGCGTAAAATTTGTGGAAACTGCCGGTGATGTGAAGGGAATAGTTGAGACTAAGAAAGATGAAGAAACTTTTGAGGATGTGCTAGAAACAGAAACTAAAAAACTAGATTCCTTCTATAAGGCGATAGTAAGCAATGTAGAGGCTATTTATACAAACTACAAAGTATCAAAAGATATTCCTACTAACAAAGTGCAGGATAACGTAGTAGAAGCAATACTTGCAAAAATCAAGGAAGTTAAGGACAAAAACATCATAATAAACCTGGTACATACTGCAAGTGCATCAAAGTATCTCCCAAGTCACTCAGTCAATGTTACCCTGCTTGGCGTTCTTTTAGGAATGGAGATAGGATTCCCTGAGCAGAAATTGAAGATGCTAGCTACAGGACTTGTGCTAATGGACATTGGTATGGTATACATACCTATGAGTATTTTAGAGAGAGAAACCAAACTCACACCTGAGGAGTATAACAAGGTAAAAACTCACACAGTCCTAGGTTACAAAGCTGTAGTTCAGGAGAATAATTTTTCACCCGAGGTTGGAAGAGTTTGTCTTGAGCACCATGAAAGATGGGACGGAACAGGATATCCAAGAAAGCTTGAGAAATTTCAAATCTCTGAATACGCTAGGATCGCAGGAATAGTTGACACTTATGAAGCAATGATAAGAAAGAGAGTATATCGTGATAAACTAATGTCATTTGAAGCAATGAAAACTATACTCGCAGAAGGTAGCACTAAGTTTGACCCAGATATACTCAAAACCTTTACTAAGATGATGTCTATATACCCAATAGGTTCCTATGTAATGCTCAACACCAAAGCAATTGCTAAAGTTATCTCCTCTGACCCTATATCTCCATTCAGACCCATCGTTAAAGTAGTATACGATGAATTTGGAACCAAAATTGAGGACGGTGAAGTCATAAAACTCTCCGAAGAACAAAAACTGTTTATAGTAAAACCCATAAAAGAAGAGGAAATATCAAGTATAGGGGTCTAGATCACAAACCAAACTCTAAACTCAAGAGACTAAAAATGAGCATGAAGCAATTTCACTACTTCACTTAAAATAAAATTTGGTCCATCTTTACATACAAGCTTGTATCCACTTTCCGAAGTTCCTACAGCACACCCATAGCATATTCCTAATCCACATCCCATAACAGCTTCAAGAGAACATATAACCCTATTTAGAATTATTCCCTGAGCTTTAGAAATAGATACTATCATAGGCAAAGGACCACTTGCATAAACCATATTTCCAGAATATCTCTTCTCCAATAGGTTGACTACAACACCTTTCTCCCCAATCTTACCATCCTCAGAAGAAATGAACACCTCATCTACATACTCAAAGCACTTCTCAAAATATTCCTCCGCACTCTTTATCCCCCAAAATAATCTAACCCTCTTATTCAACGTTTTCAGTAACTTTGCTACCATCAACATGTTAGCAATACCCACACCACCACAAACCAGATCTACAGCCTCCTCCAAATGTATTCCAAAATCAAGAACCGAATTTCCCAATGGCCCCAAGACGTTAAGAGACTGACCTATCTCCATTCTAGAAAGCTCCTCAGTTCCCCTACCTACTACCTTCACTAATATTGAAAAATAACCCACACCCTTCTCAAAAAGAGTAAACGGTCTTCTAAAAAAGGAAGTTTTCAACTTAATATTCACAAATTGCCCAGGTTGGATAACATCAGCAATGTGCTCAGACTCAAATTTCAGCTCAAAATACTTTCCCAACCGATGAATACCCACTACCCTGCAGTCTTCTAAAAACTTCCTCTCAGAATCAATAACCATCTTCCCTTACCTCCTCGTTTCTCCAAAACTCAACATACTCCCCAATCACATCCCTGAGTTTGTGTAACGAACTTACAAACTTAGTTTCCCCGAGATAACGATCAAAATAGACCCTTATTCTTTTTCTATATATATCTCCATCAAAATCAATTATGTAGGTTTCCACATTCGCAGGATGTCCACCAAATACGATTGACTCACCCACATGGGTTACACTTTTGTACCTCTTACCATCAATTTCAGTTATAGTTCCATAAACTCCACGAGGAGGATTGACTTGAATCCTACTTCTTATATTTGCAGTTGGAAACCCTATCATCCTACCTATCCCCTTACCCTTAATTACTCTACTCTCCAGGAAAAATCTCCTCTGAAGAAGTTTATTCGCAGTTTCAATCTCTCCAGCGTATATAAGTTCTCTTACCACAGTGCTACTAACTCTGACACCATTATATGTTATTTCATCTGCTATAAAAGGCCTGTAACCAAACTTTGATGCATTCTTTATCAGAAAGTCAGTATCACCTTCTGCTCTATACCCAAACTTAAAGTTATAACCAACAAATATATCAAGGTGGTCTATCTTAGACAGCAGTAACTCCAGAAATTCCTCAGGTTTCATCGTTTGAATAGAAGGTGAAAACTTTATAAAAAATGTCTTATCTATCCCAAATTCTTTCTCAAATACTTCAAGCTTATAGTTAGGTGGAGATATCAACTTAGGTGAAACGACCTCTTTCTTCACCCACTCTGGATGATTCTGGAAAGTTAAAACACATAAGTAGCACCCATCCATCCTAGAACGACAAGACTTTTCCTTCATACTAGAAAGTATCTTCCTATGCCCTATATGAATACCATCAAACATCCCAATTGAAAGTGCTACTTTCTTCATTCTAGGTATCTCTCTCAGATCTTTTATTATTTCCATCCTCTGTGGAACATAGAAAGAGCTATCTTCCCACATACATCACTTATCAAGTATAGAGAGTCTACCCTCATATATACTCTTACCAACTATAACACCTTCCAAAAAAGAGTTATCAAGCTTAAATATCTCTTCAATGTCACTATCACTGGAGATTCCACCAGACACTATCAGTAAAGGCTTAGGATATTTTCTCAACACCTCATCCCAAGGCACAATATCTTTTATACTATCCCTATACCTATCCAAACTTTTATCGTATTCTTCTATCTTCCGCCTAACTTCATAACCTCCAGAATACGGTCCCTTCAAAATATCCATAAACTCATCAACTTCCCTTGTTATCAGAGCTAGACCTTCTTCTATCGCTTTTTTCACAGACTCAAGACCAACAATCTCATCAATCACTATATCAAAATACTTTCTCTTCATAGTATCAAGCAACAGCGAAATTAGATTTACATCTGGACCCAGAAGTGTGCCATCTCTTGTCACATCAGTAGACATTATTCTTAAAACCCCTATTCTCAAAGCTTTTTCAAATGCTTCTTCTATGCTTAAACCACTATCCGCCTGCCATCCATGAACCGCCACCTTACCTGCATTCACATCAAGAGAAAGAATCACCTTTTCCCTAAAATCACTAACCACTCTCTCAAACCCTTCCGGGTCCTTTACAAACATCGTCCCCACAATAACAAAATCCGCTCCAGCCTCTATCACTCTTTCTACTACCTCATAAGATCTAACACCTCCTCCAAATTGAAGCAAAATATCATCAAATCTCTCCTTCATCTTCTTTATCAAACCAAGTATTCTTATCTCACCTGTCTTCGCTCCTTCAAGATCTACTACGTGAATTCTTCTAAATCCCTTAGACCTAAAGTGCTCAATAACACCAATAGGATCCTCAGAGTAAACTGTAATCTGAGAAAAGTCACCTCTAGTTAGCCTCACAACTTTCCCTTCATATACATCAATCGCCGGTATTACCAACTTCATATATAACCTCCTCTAAGCCAAAACCAACATCTTGCAGGCCTAAATCTCCTTCCTAATCCTCTCAACAGCATCCACACGATCCTACCACTCAAAAACAGAAACTTTCACCCACTTCTCAAAACCAAACCTCACAATCATTTATCACACTCACCACTACTCTTTCAAAAAACAGTGCTACTTTTTATGTATCTCCCTATTCTGAGCTTACTCACATCGGTGTTTGAAGGTATATAGGCATTTAGACTTACTTGAATCTTCCTAGGAAGTATTACATTCTTTCCAATCAAGGTAGCATCAAAATTCATTATGGAAGGATACTTCGTATTAGGAGCGCCTATCCCCTTACCACCTAAAATACACTCATCGCCTATGTTTGGAAACTTCAAAGTAACCGTACATTCATCAATTATTACATTATTTATCTCCACATTCTTACCTATCCAGTTTCCTGGAAAGACTATGGCATTTCTTATCTTACCATCTCTCTCAATCTTGACATTAGGGCATATTATACTATTCTCAACACTACCATCAACAAATGAACTATCTCCTACAAGAGAGTTTGAAAACTTCCCGTGTTTACCAATAACAGCAGGAGTAAAGTGCAGAGATTTGCACCTTATCGGAAACTTCCCAAACAAAGTCTCAAACTCATTTATCACCTTTAGATCTAATATACCCAGATTCATCCTAAAATATTCTCTTAGATTTGAAAAAGGTAAAAAGAGGAAATATCTAACCTCATAGGAGTTATGCTCACGGTACGTATGAAAAAACGAGTTGAATGTCCCCAATTTTACTGCTTCAATGACCTCAGAAATATATCTCTGAGAAAACGCACCAGTATGGTAATAGTGATAAGAACCTACCTTTGAATAAAGCAAAGCTATAGAAAGGTTCTTAATACCATCATAATACTCTTCAATCGGAAACCATATTGGATATCCTATAGCCCAAAAAACTTTCCTATAGTTCTGGTAAAGAAAATTCTCTATATCAAAATAAACCTCACTAGCTTCCGAAGAAAACTTATTAAACTGACTAACATTGAAATTTGAATACTCTAGTTTAAAATTATCATTAACCTTAGAAACAACAACAACTCTAACACTATTCCACGCTAGCTCTAAGTAGTTACTAAGAGAATTAGAGGAACTGCTATTAACCACTATAACAAAGTCTTCAACTCCTACCCTCTCAAAGTTCCCAATGAGCAGATCTATTATCTTGAATCTACCTCCGACATATATCTCATGAAAGCTCCTACCCTCAGACAAACATAAGAGATTTTCCACATTTATCGGAGGTGAAGTTATAAGAACACACTCTTTCATATACTCCTAAATTATAAAGTAATATATCATCCAATGTCATAGTTGATACTTCTGAAACTTAGTTAAGAGTTTTGCCTTTATTTTGCGAGGCAAGAGGAGGTTTTTCACTTTAACTTCTACCAAACTCCCCTGCAAACTTCAGTCAACAATTCCAACTTCCATTAGGTGAGTAGATAAGATTCTAAACTTTTTATTCACTAACTTTTTGGTTTTCATCAAGCAAAGCTTCACTTCATACCAAGTGTCTTAGGTGCTTATCAAAAAGAGCTTTTACCCAGTCCCGATATGAACATAAAAAACAGAAGAAAAACCATACTTATTATTAAATTCTGGAATTTACCGAAAAAACTATAAAACTCTTTAAAGTCCTACAATTTTAGTTGTTTTTACCCTTAAAGTTGAGCTCTAGGTAATAAGTAAAACACTATACACTGCCTTCAGTTATATACCTATGTATTGACTCAGCAGCTTTTCTACCTGCTCCCATAGCAGTAATGACTGTAGCCGAACCAGTCACAATGTCACCTCCAGCAAAAACTCCCTTTACAGAAGTCATCATATTCTCATCAACTCTAATTCCTCCATGTTTATCAATCTCCAAGCCAGGGGTTGTTATAGATAAAATAGGATTAGGCACTGTGCCTATAGCAACTATAACTTGATCAACATCTACGAAAAAGTTTGAGCCCTCAATAGGTACAGGTTTTCTCCTACCATCTTTGTCCGGTTCTCCTAACTGCATTTTTATGCATTCTATTTGTTTAACCATACCATTTTCATCTCCTATAAATCTTACAGGAGCAGTTAGGTAGACAAACTTTATTCCTTCTTCCTCTGCACGTTTTATTTCTTCCTCTCTTGCCGGCATTTCTTCTCTAGTCCTTCTGTATATGATCATTGCTTCCTCCGCACCCATTCTAAGTGCAGTTCTAACGGCATCCATTGCAACATTTCCTCCACCTATAACTGCAACTCTTCTTGCCCTCTTAACAGGAGTGTCATATTTAGGGAAGAGATAAGCTCGCATAAGGTTAACCCTCGTTAGATACTCATTTGCAGAATATATCCCTCCTAAGTTTTCACCTGGAAGTCCGAGAAATTGTGGTAAACCCGCTCCGCTTCCAACAAATATTGCTTTAAACCCATCCTCAAAAAGATCTTGAATAGTCAAGGTCCTACCTATAGGATGGTTTACAAAAAACTTAACTCCCATTTTCTCAAGAACTCTTATTTCCTCCTTTACTATTCTCTTAGGCAACCTAAACTCTGGAATGCCATAGGTTAAAACTCCACCTAACTCATGAAGTCCTTCAAATACATACACCTGGTATCCAAGCTTAGCAAGATCTGCAGAACAAGCAAGTCCCGCAGGACCTGAACCTATTACAGCAACCTTCTCTTCTCTTCTTTGACTAACCTCAGGAATAGGAAACTCTCCCCTAGCCCTAGCTTCAATTATCCAATCTCCCACAAATCTTTCCAATTTACCAATCCCGACAGGTTCTCCTAATCTATTAACAACACACTCCTTCTCACACTGAGTTTCTTGAGGACAAACCCTACCAGTTATTGCTGGGAAAAGGTTAGTTCGGTTCATTATCTGCGCTGCAAGAAATAGATTATTTTCTCTTAAAGCCTGGATGAAATCTGGAATGTCCACACCAACAGGGCAACCAGCTACACACTTGGGAAGTTTACAAACAAGACATCTTGTGCTCTCCTCTATAGCCTGCTCTAAAGTGTATCCCAAAGGGACTTCATCAAAGTTCTTTATCCTGATACTTGGTTCCTGTTCTCTCATCCTAACCTGTTCCTTTGCTACTCTCATACCCCTACCTCCTTTTTCCAAAGCTCAAAGGACAATTTTTCCTCATCTCTATACATACTAAGTCTCTTCATAAATTCATCAAAATCAACAAGATGTGCATCAAAGTCAGGCCCATCTGCACACGTAAACTTAGTCTTACCACCAACAGTCACCCTACAAACTCCACACATCCCCAGCCCACAAACCATAATAGAATTGAGACTCGCAATGGTTTTTATTGAATAAGGTTTCGTCATATCAGCAACAGCCTTCATCATCACAGGAGGTCCTATAGTTATCACTCTATCAATCTTCATTCCTCCCTCAAGCAACTCTCTCAACACATCTGTAACAAACCCCTTTTTACCATAACTTCCGTCATTAGTCGCCAAAAGAAGTTCATCCGAAGCTTCCCTAAGTCTCTCCTCCCAAAACACATGCTCTTTTGACCTATACCCTATAATTGAAATCACCTTATTACCTTCCCTCTTAAGCTTTTTAGCTATAGGATACATAGGAGCAATACCAATACCACCACCTACACAAACCACAGTCCCGAACTTATCAACTTCAGTGGGATGCCCAAGAGGGCCTACAACATCAAGAATACTATCACCCTCATTAAGAGTGCTAAGCAAATAGGACGTCTTCCCTACTCTCTGAAAAACAATAACTACAGTCTGCCTCTCTCTATCAAAATCACCAATACTTAAGGGAATCCTCTCGCCAGTTTCAGAAACCCTAACGATTATAAACTGCCCAGGTTCCACCCTTCTAGTAACATTTGGAGCAAATACCTCCATCAAAAACATCTCCGGACCAAGCAACTCCTTCCTCAAGATCTTAAACATCATACTCCTCCACAAAATTCTATAACTCAAGTATAAAAAAACTCATCTTAACAATACATAAATCCTTGAAAGTATACAAGACTTGTATTAATTACTCTTAAGCAAAAGCTCCCCTAAAATCCTCAATCCTATCACAAATAAAGCTTAGTTACCAAATTTTCAATACATAAAATCACCACACAATACCTTCATTTTCTAACATTACCTTAAGCTTCTTAAGAGCTTTCCTCTCAACATACCTTATACCCTCAGGAGTTGAGTTAAATATTCTAGCTAAATCGGAAAGACTCTTCAACTCCTTATTATTTAACCCATACTTATGCTCAAGCACAAACTGCTCCTTAGGAGAGAGTTTTGACAGCTTTTCACTAATCAAAGCACTGATACTATCATTTTCTACTTTATGGCACAAAACATCCTTTGAAGGCAAAGCATTCTCAAGAGATTGAATATCTTCCGACAAATCCGAGAAAGAAACAATGTTATCTAAAGCGTAGAGTATCTGATACTCAACCACCGAGACACCATTACAATTAAGAATCTCATCAAAAGAGTCATTACTTTCCGAACATAACATCCTTCTCTTAACATCTCTGACTACTTTCTTCTTTCTTGAAGGTAACTTAACAGAAGAATTTCTAGACAAATACTCCAAGATGTTGTGCTTTATCCATAAGCTAGCATAGGAGCTAAACTTAACGTTTTTTGAAACATCATACTTTTTTATGGCCCTCATTATACCCAAACACCCCTCACTTATGAGATCCATAAAGACATCACTCTGAACCCTAAACTTTGAAGCAAACTTTACAACTAACCTTATGTTGTTCTCTATAACTTTCCTAATAGCATCTCTATCCCCCTGCTTAGCCTTCATTATCAGCCTCACATCTTCAACCACTACCTTAGTCTTAGCTATATCCTTGGACAAATACCCCAAAAGAAAATTCCTCATCTCCATACCTTCCATACCTTTCCTCCAACTAGAACTATGCAAGGTCCATTCCAAAAATAGATTGAAAAGTAGATGTTCAGAACCCCTGAAATCACAACACTTTTTAAGTTATACTGGTGGGAGTATATTGAAGGTTTGTTGTATAAAAGCAACAGTTTATCCAGACTTAACAACACCCATTTTTTCTTTTTCTCTCTCTACTAGCTTTCTTAGTTTAAAGTTTTCATCTTTGGAAAAGTCTGGGTCTATAGAAAGTAATTTGTTGGCATCTTTCCGTGTTAGTAACAGAATATCCTCGTCTTCTATTATATCTGCAAGAATGAACTCTGGTAAACCCGACTGTTGGTATCCTAGAAACTCACCGGGTCCTCTTAGTCTAAGATCTATTTCAGAGATAGTGAAACCGTCCTCATATCTAACCATTGCTCTCATTCTCTCGATTGCATCTTTGGAGAGTTTTTCGGAGGAAATAAGATAGCAATACGACTGGTAAGGCCCTCTTCCAACTCTTCCTCGCAACTGATGAAGCTGAGACAATCCAAATCTTTCGGCTCCTTCTATCACAATTACTGTTGCATCTGGGACATCTATTCCTACTTCTACAACAGTGGTTGTTGCTAAAACCTTTACCTCACCTCGTTTAAACTCTTGCATAACTTCGTATTTTTCCTCAGGAGTCATTTTACCATGTAGTAATCCTACTCTGTATTCTGGAAAAACTTCTTTGGACAGATACTCATATGCCTCTAAAAGTGATTTAACATCAATATCCTCATTCTCCTCTATTAGAGGGTAAACGAAGTAGGCTCTAAACCCCTTTCTTAGTTCTTCTCTAACTTTCTCGTAAACTGTTTTAGAATCTTCTTCCTTATACCATTTCGTTATTATCTTCTTCCTTCCAAAGGGCACCTCATCTATCACACTTAGGTCAAGAGTTCCGTAAACTGTCATAGTTAAAGTTCTCGGAATAGGCGTAGCAGTCATAACAAGCACATCGGGATTATTACCTTTTTCTATAAATTTAGCTCTTTGTTCAACACCAAATCTATGTTGTTCGTCTATCACAACAAGTCCTAAGTTTTTAAAAGCGACACTCCCTTGGAAAAGAGCGTGAGTACCGATAACTATATGTGATTTCCCTAGTTCCATCTCAATAGATAAGATCCTTCTAGTTTGATTTGACATTCCACCTTTAAGAAGTCTTATATTTATATGGTGTTCCTTAGCAAACTTGCTAAGAAGATTTGTTACATTGATGTAGTGTTGCACTGCCAAAACCTCCGTAGGCACCATCAACGCAGATTGGTAACCATTTTCAACCGCAATAAGCATCGCATAAATTGCTACTACTGTCTTGCCAGATCCCACATCCCCCTGAACAAGTCTATGCATCACCTTTTCTGAAAACATATCCCTTTTTATCTCCTCTATCACCCTCAGCTGAGCCTGCGTAAGTTCAAATGGCAAGGAAGAAAGAAAACTATCTGCCAGTCTTGTTGAAGTATACCTCTTTTCCTTGTTTATCTTCCTCTCTTGAAACCTATTATACTCTATAATAATGTTCATCTTCATAAATTCATAGTAAACAAAGTTCTTCCTAGCTATCTCAGCATGTTCTACCTTCTTAGGATGGTGAAGAATCTTTATGACCCTA
>JBCNVF010000064.1 GCA_039630355.1 Brevinematia bacterium | reverse complement strand
CTATAGTTGGAACTGGAATGGAGGTTAAGATTGCCAAGGATAGTGGTGCGGTAGTCGTTGCAAAAGGGGTGGAACAGTTATCAAAGTAGATGGTAAATCTATCACTATAAAGGTTAACGAGGAAGAAATAAACGAAAAACGACCCTCTTGATATAGGGATGGATATATACGAGTTGGTTAAATTAGAGGATCTAACCAGTCTACTTGTATGAACCAAAGACCTCTCGTGAAGCTTGGAGATGTTGTCGAAAAAGGTGCGGTGATAGCAGATGGAACATACATCCACTTACAAGGGAGAGTTAGCTCTTGGTAAGAATGTGTTGGTTGCCTTCATGCCGTGGAGAGGTTATAACTTTGAGGACGCTATAGTTATCTCCGAGAGGTTGGTGAAGGATGATGTGTTTACATCAATCCATATAGAGGAGTTTGAGGTAGAAGCAAGGGAAACAAAACTAGGGTCAGAGGAGATAACCAGACACGTTCCGGGTTTAAATGAGAGGGCCCTTGCAAACTTAGATGAGCACGGGGTAATCAGAGTTGGTGCCTACGTCAAACCTGGGGATATACTGGTTGGTAAGGTTACACCTAAAGGTGAGACAGCCCAAACTCCGGAAGAAAAGCTCCTCCACGCAATCTTTGGTGAGAAAGCCAGCGATGTGAAAGATACATCTCTGAGGGTTCCAATAGGTGTTGAAGGTGTAGTTATAGATGTTCAAATCTTTGCAAGGAAGAAGAAGAAAGACAAAAAGGACAGAAAAGACAAGTATATAGACACTCTCACCCAGAGAGAGGTAGAACAGCTCAACAGAGAGCTAGAGGACAAGAAGAAGTTTATATTGGAGAGGAGAGACCAACTACTTCGGGAGATACTCCTTGATAAAACCGTCATTAGGGATGTTAAAGTTGCAGGAGAGTTGGTTATTAACGAAGGAGAGAAAATATCTCAAGAGAACTTTGAAAAAGCTATCAAGGTTATAGTTATAAACCCTTCAAACTTCTTGGGAGATAAGGAAGTCGTAAAAAAAGTTGAGGAAGTTATTGAAAAGGCAAAAGTCCAGATAGAGCTATGGGAGAGTATCTACCAGAAGAGGAAGGAGGCTGTAGAGGAAGGAGCTGACCTAAAGCCAGGTGTGAACGAGTTAGTTAAAGTATACATAGCTCAGAAAAGAAAGATTCAGGTTGGAGACAAGATGGCAGGTAGACACGGTAATAAAGGTGTAATCTCAGTTGTTCTGCCTGTTGAGGATATGCCCTTTTTAGAAGATGGAACTCCGGTAGATATAGTTTTAAACCCTCTAGGTGTTCCTTCTCGTATGAACGTAGGTCAGATACTTGAAACTCATCTGGGTTTAGCTGCCAGCAAACTTGGTAAAATCCTAGGTAAAGAGATAGAGGGTATAAGGGATAGAGAGAAGATAACGGAGGCTATAGTTAAGTACTACTCCATCGTTAACGATGTGTCAGACCCTCTACTTGCAAAGATAAGAGAAGAGGATACACAGAATCTTAAAAAATATCTCCAGGAACTGGACGATGAGAGGTTCTATGACCTTGTGAAAGATTTAGTGAAGATAGGTATTCCTGTAGAAACTGCCATCTTTGAGAGTGCTACAGAAGAGGATATTAAGAAGATGCTCTCTGCAGCTGGTGTAAAGGAAACCGGAAAGGTTAAGTTGATAGATGGTAGAACCGGAGAAGCTTTCGATATGGAAGTGACAGTCGGATATATGTATATGCTGAAACTCATCCATATGGTAGATGACAAAATACACGCACGTTCTACCGGTCCATACTCCCTTATCACTCAACAGCCTCTGGGTGGAAGAGCTCAGTTTGGTGGTCAGAGGTTAGGAGAGATGGAGGTTTGGGCACTTGAGGCTTATGGTGCGTCAACGTTATTGCATGAAATGCTTACGGTGAAGTCTGATGATATTGAAGGTAGGGTTAAGGCTTATGATGGTATAACTAAGGGCAAGTATGTTTCTCAGTATAATGTTCCAGAGTCGTTTAAGGTTCTAGTAAATGAGATGAGGGGATTGTTGCTAGATCTTGAGATATTTGATAGAAATGGGAATTATGTATATGTTTTTCCTAAAGATAAGCATGTCCATGCAAGTAGGAGTAAAAGGGGCTAATCCCCTGAATTTTTGGGAGGGAATGTATGGTTTTTGCTTCTAGAAAGAGCTCAGAATTTGATATTAGGGATGTGAAGAGAATAAGAATTTCTATTTTTTCTCCGGAGGTTGTTAGAGCGTATTCTTATGGTGAGGTCAAGAAACCGGAGACAATAAATTACCGAACGCTTAGACCTGAGAGGGATGGGCTTTTTTGTGAAAGAATATTTGGTCCTACTAAGGATTACGAGTGTCACTGTGGTAAATTTAAGTCTAAGAGGTATAAGGGTATAGTTTGCGATAAGTGCGGTGTTGAGGTTACGGAGTCAAAGGTTAGAAGGGAGAGGATGGGGCATATAGAGCTTGTTGCACCGGTTGTTCACATATGGTTTTATAAGATAATACCTAGTAAAATTGGGTTGATCTTAGGTGTTGGGTCTACTGCTGAGCTTACAAGTGTCATATATCACGATAGTTACTTAGTGCTTGATCCAGGGGATGTTCCTGATCTTAAACAGTTCCAGATTCTTACTGACCAGGAGTATGAAAGGTATTCCGAGAAGTATAAAGGGAGATTTACTGCAGAAACCGGTGCAGAGGCGATAAAGCAAGCTCTGGAGATTATTGATCTTGAGGCAATTGAGAAGAAGTTGAGGAAGGAAGTAGAGGAATCTGGTGAGAGGGGTGATCCAAAGGTTATAAAGAGACTTGATATTATAACTAGTCTCATAAAATCTGGTATAAAGCCTGAGTGGATGGTTATAGAAGCTTTGCCTGTTATACCGCCAGAGCTTAGGCCTATGGTATTACTGGACGGTGGTAGATTTGCCTCTTCTGATCTTAATGAGCTTTACAGAAAGATCATTAACAGAAACAATAGGCTGAAGAAGATTATAAGTTTGAACGCTCCGGAAATAATAATAAAAAGTGAGAAAAGATTACTACAAGATTCAGTTGATGCACTTATAGATAACTCCAGAAAGAAGAATCCCGTTAAAACTTCTTCTGGTAAGGTAATGAGGTCGCTTGCTGCACTACTTAAGGGTAAGCAGGGAAGGTTTAGGCAGAATTTGTTAGGAAAGAGAGTAGATTACTCTGGTAGGTCTGTGATAGTTGTTGATCCTAAACTTAAACTTTGGCAGTGTGGGATTCCTAGGAGAATGGCAGTAGAGCTGTTTAAGCCTTTTATAATGAAAGAACTTATTTCAAGAAAGTATGCTTTCAATATAAAACAAGCCAAAAACATAGCTGAAACTTACCATGACCCAAGAGTTCACGAATGTTTAGAGTTAGTTGTTTCTAAACATCCTGTGTTGTTAAACCGGGCTCCTACTTTACACAGGCTTAGTATAGAAGCTTTTGAACCTGTGTTGGTTGAGGATAATGCTATTCATTTGCATCCACTAGTTTGTCATCCTTATAATGCTGACTTTGATGGAGATCAGATGGCTGTTCATGTTCCGTTGTCACCTGAAGCACAAGTTGAAGCTTGGGTGTTGCTTCTTTCTGCAAGAAACCTACTTAAGCCTGCAACTGGTGAACCTGTAATGTTCCCAACGCAAGATATGGTGTTAGGGTTGTTCTACCTTACAAAGTCTATTGACAAGGGTGAGCATAGTGATGAAAAGCTTAAGATTTTCGGTTCATTTGATGAGGTCAGGTACCTATGGGATAGTGGTGAGTTGAGTACTTACCAGAGTATACTTTTTGCGTATAAGGGTCAAAGATTCAGAACCACTGTTGGAAGGGTAGTATTTAACTCAATTCTACCAGAGAAATTAAGATTTGTGAACAAGAATATGACAAACAAGGATCTTAACAATCTTGTAAAAGAGTGTTATATGGTTTGTGGTAGGTGGGAGACGGTAAAGCTTCTTGAGAATATGAAGGAATTGGGTTACTACTATGCAACCAAGAGAGCTTCAACTATATCAATAGAGGATATAAAAATACCCAAACAGAAATATGAACTTATATTGAAGGCAGAGATGGAAGAAAGTAAGGTTGATGAAGAGTTTAGGAAAGGTTTTATAAACAATGATGAGAGGTTTAATAGGATAATAAGCATATGGTCGCATGTTGGAGACAGGATAAAGAAAGAGATGGAGAATACACTTAGGGAGGATCAGGGTGGATTTAATCCTGTGTATGTGATGATGACTTCTGGGGCAAGAGGAAACAGGGAACAGGTTAAACAGCTTGCGGGAATGCGTGGTCTTATGTCTAAGCCTTCAGGCGAGATAATAGAGCTTCCTATTAAGTCTAACTTCAAGGAAGGACTTGGATTGTGGGAGTATTTTATTTCGGCTCATGGTGGTAGAAAGGGGTTAGCAGATACTGCTCTTAAGACTTCGGAGGCTGGATATCTTACTAGAAAATTGGTGGATATCTCGCATTCTGTTGTTGTTACCGAAGAAGATTGTGGTACTGCCAAGGGTATAGTAGTTTCTGAAGATGAAGAGGGTGGTAGAGAGGGAATGATTGAGAGGCTTATAGGTAAGACTGCGCTGTTTGATGTTCACGATCCACAAACTGGAGAGATAATAGTCAAAGCTAATGAGATAATAGATTTTGAAAAAGCTAAGCAAATAGAGAAGTCCGGAGTGTCTAGGGTAATGATAAGACATGTATTGACTTGTGAATCTGAAAGAGGTGTTTGTGCAAAGTGTTATGGATGGGATCTTGCTCATAACAGACCTGTGCGTATAGGAGAGGCAGTTGGTATTATGGCAGCTCAGTCAATAGGCGAACCTGGAACTCAGCTTACTATGAGAACTTTCCATACAGGAGGTATTGCTTCAGCAATAGTTGAGAAAAGCTGGATAGACTTCAATGTCCCTGTGTTCATAAATGATATAACAAAGTGTTATGTTGTGAATCAAGATAACGAAAAAGTTACGACTAGGAAAGGAAATATATCGGTTTACAAGGTATTGTCTAAGGTTGTTGATCCTATTTCCTCTACTTACCATATATACGATTTAGATCAGTTTAGTAGTATTAATGTTGGTGAAGGAGAGTTTAGAGAGTTTGAGGAAGGAGAAGTTATAGCTGTCTTTAAGAATGGAAGTGAACTTAAAGCCTGGGAATATCTTAAAGGTGGAGTAAGTCGTAATAAGCTTTTCATAACTGAGTCTGATGAAACCCTTGTCAAAATACCTATAGGGTCTGTAATTTTGGTGAATGAGGGAGATTTGGTTGAGAGTAATGTTCCAATAGTACGCTTTGATCCATACAATGAGCCAATAATTTCTGAGCAAGAAGGGAGTGTTATAATAGAAGAAGATACTACTAAACCTACTGCCCAGAGGGATAAGATTCTTAAGATACTTGATGATTTTGGAAACGTGAGATCTGTAGATTTTGTTCCTGCAGATGCTGAACTTAGAGTTAAAAATGGTGATAGAGTCAAGGTTGGAGAGATACTTGCTAAAAGAAGTAGGTCAAGAAGAAGAACCTACGATATAGTTTCTGGGTTGCCTAGAGTCACAAACCTATTTGAGGCAAGAGGTGTGAAAAATCAAAGTGTTCTTGCTAAGATTTCTGGAAGAGTAACAATTGAAGTAGAGAAAGGTAAAGTTGTGGTTGTAGTTGAGGATCAGTTTGGTAATAAAGTAAGACATAAGATTCCACCTGGTAGGTATTTGTATGTCAGAAATGGAGATTACGTTGAGGTTGGTGAAGAACTCTGTGATGGTGAAAGGTCTTTGCAAGGAATGCTTCAAGTTTTAGGTGTTGAGGAAGTTTCAAAATACTTGCTTACGAAGATTCAGAGTATATACAAAGATCAAGGTGTAAAAATAGATGATAAGCATATAGGTATTATAATAAGACAGATGGTGAGGAAAGTCAGGATAGTTGATCCAGGAGATACTAGGTTCATAATGGGTCAAATTGTAAGTATAGGTGAATTTGAAAAAGTCAATAGCGAGATTATGCTTCAGGGAGGTGTGCCGGCTAAGGGTAGAATAATCATACTGGGAATATCAAGAGCTGCATTGACTAGTGAGAGTTTTCTTTCTTCTGCATCATTCCAGGAAACTCATAAAGTATTAACTGAGGCTGCAATAAAGGGGGCTGAGGACTATCTTGTAGGTCTTAAGGAAAATCTGATAGTGGGTAGACCTGTGCCAGTTGGAACTGGTGCTCCATACTACGAGAGGGTGGATTTCAAGAGAAAAGAGGAGGAAGAAGAGAAAATTGTTATTGGTTTTCTGGGAGAAGGAGTAGCGTAATGAGTAGGGAAGTAAGATTGTTTATTTTCCTAGTTTTGTGGTTAGGAATGATGTTTGGTTTTGTGCTCCTTTTCCCGCCAAGAAAGCCCAGTGTTCAAGACAAAACAGCAACAAATCAGATCTCAGTGAGTAGTGATAAGCCTTCAAAAGTCCTTCCTGTGAAAGAAAAGTTTTTAAGTTACATTAATACTAATGACCTTAGGCTTACCATCTCAGAAAGCGGGGTAGAGAGTATTTTTTTTTCATACAAAGGTAGGGAATATGAACTATCAAAATCTAACTATACCTTATTACCGTTTTCTCTTCTTCTTGGTAGTATCCTATCCAGTGAGAATCCTGAGAGATTATATTTTGACAGTAAGGGAAACTGTAGAGTTGAGATGGGGGGGAGTAGATTCTTAGTGAATAGAGAATTTATCCCGGTGTCAAACTATGTGCTTGATATGGTAGTGAGAGTAAGAAACGAAATGAGAAAGCCGATCGTTTTTGGAGGAGTTTCTTTAGTTTTCAGTGGGCCTTTGGGACCAGATACCGCTGATGAACGCTTTGCTTATATGTATCTTAGGACTGGGTATATTGAGAAAAAGGATCTTAGCTTTGTTGAAACTTTGACAACTTCAATTTTTACAGGAACAGAAAGGTATGCCATTAAGGATAAGGAAGTTGTTGCTGGAGTATGGATGGAGAATAGATATACTGTTGTTGGAATGATTCCTATTGAGGGAGAATTTAAGGCTGAGTTTGTCGTTAGAGATTCAAAGTATGGGCATAATAAAGTGATGAGTCTCAGGTCTCCTACTGAAATTATGGAAGGAGGCGATGAGAAAGTCTATAGGGTTAGGATTTTGCTAGCCCCCAGAAAGAATGAGGTATTGGAAGCATTTGGTTACGGGTTTAAAGCACTTGAAGATGGGGGGATACTTAAGCCAGTATACGATCTTTTGAAGTTCCTTGTAAACTTTTTCTTCAGTATTACTGGGAGTTGGGGAGTAGCAGTTATCCTTATTTCCGTTGCAGTCAAGCTACTTTTAGAGCCTCTGAGTATAAAAGCTGCTGTTTCTATGAAGAGGTTGCAGCTTATAGCTCCAAAAATTAAGGAAATTCAGGAAAAGTATAAAAGTGATCCCAAGAAGATGAATGCAGAGATTGCTGAACTTTACAGAATCTATGGTGCTAATCCGGCTTCAGGTTGTTTACCTCTGTTACTTCAGATTCCTATATTCATTGCGCTTTATAATGTGCTTTCGGGGTTTATAGAGCTCAAAGGGCAAGGAATTTTGTGGATAAAGGATCTGACAAAACCTGATACAGTTCTGTATATAAAGGAGTTAGAGGGATTTTTTATACTTCCTGCTTCAATTAACCTTTTACCCATTATAATGACAGGTGTTTCTCTGCTTCAGACTTACATTACTTCTTCAAAAACGCAATCTCAACAGACTCTTATGATGTGGTTACTACCCATAATATTCATGTTTATATTCTGGAACCTACCCTCTGCGCTTGTGTTGTATTGGACTATACAAACTCTACTTGGTTTGGTTGAACAGTATGTGATAAATAAAACTCTGAAGTACTAAATGCTTGTTTTCTGTTTTGTAGGCCAATAAATTCCAATTTCCGTTAGGTGAGTAAGTGAAATTCTAAACTTTTTACTTACTTCTTTTGTCTTTGGATAGTTTCATTAGTTACAAGTTTGCTTCATACCAAACCTCTTAGGTATTTGTTAGGAGGAGTATTCACTTGGTCTTGATAGGGACTGCGAGAGAAAAAACTGTACCCAACTCAGGTTTTAGACTTTTATTGTTTGTAAGCATATTTGGTTGTTATTTGGAGGTTTGTTTTGTTTAAAATTCTGGTGTGAAAAAGATATTTTGTTTGTTGATTTGTTTTTCGGTAATTTTATCTTTTGGGTGTAAAGTTTCTGAATACGTTGTTGAGGAGCACTACCCTATATATAGTTTTTTCAAGATACCGATGGGGTATACTTACTACTTTTTGTCTGATAAAGGGCTGATGTCCTCAATAAGAGTGAAAGGGATAGAGAAACAAGGTAATGAGCTAATTCTAAAGTCTGAGATGAAAATAGGTATCTTTTCAAATAAAACTTTCATAGGTGATAAGCAAGATTTTGATATTATAGTGTCTCAGGATAGAGTTAGATATCTCGTTAAAGATGGTGAAAACTATTTATATCAAACGGTTATAAAGTTTCCTGTAAGCAATGGTAATACTTGGATTGATGACTATGGGTATGTTATTGAGCCTAGGGAGTATACGGTGACGAATAGGATTGTTTCTACGAATTCTGTTTTTGAAATTTACAGAAGCGCTTTGACGAACGTTTCAGGTTCTGGAAATTTTGTGAAGATATCAAATTGTGTTGTTATTGAGAGAGTTTCAAAGAAACAGGTTGTTAGAAATTACTTTTGTAAAGGGATTGGACTTATTGGTAATGAGGTCAATTTTTCTATTTCCGGAAGGAAAGGTAAGGTTGTGTATAGGCTTTATAAGGTTTCGTCTTCCAAGAAGTAGGCTTGATCAGTTTTTCTGATAAGTTTTACAGGTATAGGGGGAATTTTTTACAAAGAGATATTACTTTCTCTTTTATGCTTGTTAGCTTTTGGGGATTGTCTTTTTCTCTTAGAGCTTCGTCAATATAGTTAGCTATTTCTTCCATTTCTTTTTCTTTCATACCCCTTGTGGTGACGGTCGGAGTGCCTATTCTTATACCGCTGGGGTTCATGGGTGGGTTAGGGTCAAAAGGAATTGCATTTTTGTTAACGGTAATGCCTACTTTATCAAGGACATCTTCTGCTTCTGCGCCAGTAATTTCTTTGTTTCTTAGGTCAACGCTGAACATATGTGAGTCAGTGCCTCCGGAGACTATTCTATAGCCTTTTTCCGCTAAGCATTGAGATAGTTTTCTTGAGTTTGCTAGGACTTGTGCTTGATAATGCCTAAACTCCTCAGTCATTGCTTCTTTGAATGCAACAGCTTTTGCAGCGATAACATGCATCAGAGGTCCTCCCTGGATGCCAGGAAATACGGATTTGTCTATCTCTTTTGAATATTTTTCTTTTGAGAGTATTAATCCTCCTCTTGGTCCTCTTAGGGTTTTGTGAGTAGTAGTTGTTACAAAGTCGGCATAAGGAACAGGAGATTCATAGAGTCCTGCGACTACTAATCCAGCATAATGTGCTATATCTGCCATCAAATAGGCACCAACCTTTTTTGCAATTTCTGAAAATCTTTTGAAGTCTATCTGCCTTGAGTATGAACTAGCGCCACATACTATAAGCTTTGGTTTTATCTCCTCTGCAAGTTTTTCAACTTCGTCGTAATCAATAAGCTCTGTTTCCTTATTAACCCCATAATAGACTACATTGTATAGTTTTCCTGAGGAATTTACCTTGCTCCCATGAGTTAGGTGTCCACCGTGTGATAGGTTCATGCCGAGTAAAGTGTCTCCAGGCTTTAGGAATGCAAGGTAGACAGACATATTAGCTTGTGCACCTGAGTGAGGTTGGACATTGGCATGTTCTGCATTAAAAAGTTTTTTTGCTCTCTCTATTGCTAAACTTTCAATTATGTCAACAAACTCACATCCCCCATAATATCTTTTTGAAGGGTATCCTTCGGCATATTTGTTGGTTAACACACTACCCATTGCCTCTAAAACAGCTCTTGATACGGCATTTTCCGAAGCGATAAGTTCAAGGTGATACTCCTGTCTTTTAAGTTCGCAGAGTATGGCATCATAAATCTCAGGATCAATCTCTTCAAGAGATTCTCCTCTAATGGCATCCAAAATACTGCGATAGACTACTTTATCGTGCACTTTCATATTGGTATAATCTTAAACGATGAGCTTTACCAGTAACAATATCGGTTGGAGGTCCCAGTAGCTCATCTTAAACCTGTCACTTGCTACACCTGAGAAATCAGTCTAAGTGTTTCCACCAGTGAAGGGATTATACTGAGTGGTTAGGGCATTGATATATTAGCAAATTTTATGCCAGATTGGTCTTTTTCTAAGACCAAAGAGTTAGGCTGGTGGTGTTAGGTATAACATCAAAGTATTGAGACTGGAATACTACCCTTAAGCTGTAAGAATCTTCCTTGTGGGTTTAAAATTTTGGATATATCGTAGTTTATAACCTTTGTGACTTTGAAGAGGCGTTATGATGGAGATTTTTGCCATTCTTGTGTTGGTAGTTGTTGTTATTCTTCTTGTTCTACGAAGGGAAATTCTATATTCACTTGTGACGATAGTTGTTTTTCTGGTAGCATTGCCATTAGTTCTAACGTTTGATACTGTTGTCAGTAAGGCTCCCAGCATTGTCTTGCATCTTGATTACTCCGAAAGTTCTAAGGATGAAGTGAAGAAAGTAGAACCTTACCTTGTGTCTTTGGGTTTTGACTTCGTAAGAAAGTTCGGAGAGACTTACAATAAACCTTCAGATTTTAGTCAATTTCAGGACGAAAACTCTTTTCATGTGATTGTCTCAGATTTTTTGTTTGACATACCTGAGAGTATTGTGAGTAATAC
>JBCNVF010000063.1 GCA_039630355.1 Brevinematia bacterium | reverse complement strand
GTAGTAAATCACTTAAGTCTAACATTTTTTGTGTGGAGATTCATAATATAGTTCAGGGGTATGAGATGGATGTTCTTAGTGTATCACACTCTTTGGTTTCCCTGTTTTCTTTACTAACCTCAACGGGTATGAGATAATTCTGTCTGCTTGGGGGTGTGAGGGAGGGGTAAGGAATTTGAAGGAGCGAAAGGGTTGTGGTGATTGATGGGATTGAGGATGAGAATAAGGGCTTATGGACACTTAAAGTATTAACCATACCCACATAACTCTCAAATTTTGGAATTTATTGCCCCTTCGGGGTTTTTGTTGAAAATTCGCAAAGTATTCTTTATAATTGTTAATATACTGATACGAAATGGAGGTTTGGTATGAAAGATTTTTCTTCAATGACTAAGGAAGAGCTACTAAAGGTTGCAAAGGAGAGAGGGTTTAGTGTCAATTCTAAAATGAAGAAATCTGATATAGTTAGCCTTTTAGAGAAGGGAGAGAAAGCAAAGGTTTCAGCTAAGGGTAAGGAGAGGTCTTCTTGCAGATCCAAGACGAAGAAAATACTAGAGCAAATAGAGCGTTCTATTGAGACAGTTGTTTCATCGCCACAAGTTTATGAGCGTGAAACAGGAATCGTATATATTGTTGAACCTTCAAGGGAGCTTCCTCATGAGTATGGAGAGACAAAAATAGTATTTCTGGTTCAAGATCCATACTGGACACATGTGTATTGGGAAATTTCTCACCAAAAAAGAGAAGAGCTGGGACTTCTTCCTAGAGGAGAGCATGGCAAGCAGTTGGTAGTCAGAGTTTATGATATTACAGGAGTTGAAAGCATATTTAATGGTCTTAACGCAAATTCTTTCTTTGATGTTTATGTAAACGACTATACGAACAATTGGTATATCAACGTTCCTGAATATGATAAAAGCTATTGTGCAGACTTAGGTGTAATGATTGATGGGAATTTTATAGTTATAGCAAGGTCCAATATAATAAGGGTTCCTAGAGGTAGTGTCTCTCCTTATTATGACGAAGAGTGGATGATAGTTACTGATGACATCTTGAGGGCTTCAGGTCTAGGAATGCTTCACGAGGTTGTAGGTTCTGGGATGATGATCAGAGCTTTAGAAATGCCGTTTAATATATCATCAGCAGAGTTTATGAGTTCATTTGCTATACCTGAAAGACCACCCCAGAAAAAAGGTTTCTGGCTTGAGGTGCATACCGAACTTACAGTATACGGTCAGACTGAACCAGATGCAACAGTAACCATATTCGGTGAGAAAATTAAGCTTGATAAAGATGGTAAGTTTTACCTTAAGATGTATCTGCCTGATGGTATAAGAAACATCCCAATAGTTGGAACCTCATCTGATGGAACCCATACTATATCAGTAATACCAATAGTAGAAAAGAAAACTGAGAGATACGAGGATATAAAAAAATAAAATCTGCTATTCTAACTACAGAATCTTCAGGCGTTATTTGGACTTTACCATATTTTTCTGAGAACCTTGGTAGTTAGAGAGTATGTCTTAGTGTTGAGATATGCTTTGGGGGTTGATTTATACTCTGGATTTGTTTTGCTATCTACTCGTTAGTGTCTTATTGTTGTAGTTACTCTTTCGTTTATCAATACAACAAAAGGAATTCATACCCGGGGAATGAGACCGAGGTTTAGGTTTTGGGAAGTAGTTTGTAAAATCTGAAGAAAAGATTTACTGCTACGAAAATTAAAATAGGGGGTTAAAATGGTAAGAGGGGTATATACTGGAGCTTCAGGAATGATAGCTCAACTTGATAACATAAACACTATTGCGAACAACCTTGCGAATATAAATACTACTTCATACAAAAGAGAGATTTCTTTATTCAAGGCATTTCCGGAGATGTTAGCAAGAAGGGTGAATGACAACGGTGTTGTAACATTTCCACTTGGTTCGTATGATAAAGCTCCAGTAGTGGGGAAATTCGGCACAGGAGTTGAAATAAACGAGATACAGACTATATTTGAGCAAGGTTCTTTGAGGCAGACGGAGAACCATTTTGATTTGGCGCTTGAGGGAGAAGGATTTTTTGTAGTTGAGACACCGGAAGGATTAAAGCTTACTAGAAATGGAGCTTTCAAAATAAGTAATGATAACTATCTGGTTACGAAAGAAGGTTTTAAGGTGCTTGGTGAGAATGGGTATATAAGGGTGAAAATTGGTAACTTCAAGGTTGACAAGCAGGGTAATATACTCATAGATATGTCACACGATCCGGCGATTCTTGATGATTTTGTTGCGACAGACCGAAGTGATATCAAGGATCAGGAAGTAGTTGATAGAATTATGATTGTTACTGTTGATTTTCCAAGGTATCTTAAGAAGGAAGGGCATTCATATTACAGCACTACTGAGCTCTCTGGTGAGATGAAGAGTATTGAAGAAGATAAAAGACCGAAAGTTCATCAGGGCTTTTTAGAAACATCAAATGTCAATCCGGTAGTGGAAATGGTAAAAATGATTTCTGCAGAAAGAGCATATGAAGCAAACTCTAAGACTATACAAACACATGATACTCTTCTAGGGAGAGCTGTAAATGAGGTAGGTAAGGGATTATCTGCTTAATCAGCTTAGCTATGTCTTGGTAAAAGAGTTTTGTAATCTCAACTGAGATGAATCCTAAAAGAATTCCGGTTATTACATCTGTGAGATAGTGGACTCCTAGGTAGATTCTGGAAAATCCTACAAGAATGGCGAAAACTAAAATAGGAATTGAAATTTCAATAGAAAAGGTGTTTACCGAGAAAAATAGAACAAAGGCTCCTGCAGTGTGACCTGAGGGAAAGGAGTATCTATCTGGAGGAACTATTAGTCTCTTTACTTCCTCTCTGTATCTTATATAGGGTCTTTTTCTGGTTGCGATGTTTTTTGCAGTTTTCTGTAAAAGAATTTGAATTATCAACGATATAGCTAGTAACACTCCTAGGTCGGAGTTTATAAGGAGGATAACAATGGTTATAATTAAAAGAACCCACCAGTCACATAAGGTAGAAATGATCTTGAAGAAAATTGTTAGAAAGCTACATCTTATTTTTATAACCTTGGAAATGAACCAAAAATCAAATCTAGAAACGAGAGAGAATTTCTTTGAAAAGAATAGTTTCAATCTCTCAATAAGCATTACACTTTTTCTTCAAATGCTTTTAAAGCATCATCAACAGAGTTGTAGAAATTGAACAAGTTTTCTAGTTCAACTAACTTAAGTATTTTTCTAACAGATTGGCTAACGTTAGAAAGTTTTATTCCACCTTTGTTGGCAGTGGTTCTCCTTAGAGAGGAGATCAGTACCCTTATTCCACTACTTGAAAGATGTTGGACATCTGTGAAGTCAAAGACTATTTTGTTTACATTCATTCCTAAGATTTCATTTATCTGTCTTTCTAGTTCAAGTGCTGATTGGACATCTATTCTGCCTCCTAACCTTACTACAACTACATCTCCTATTTTCTCAACTTTAAACATAACATGACCTCTTTTTTTAGATTGTAAAGCACCTAAACCTACTTTTTCAATTTAGTGACTTCAGAATACAATAAACTCCGGTTTCGGTTGATAACTGGCAAGATTCTAAAGGAAAGACAAAAGGAAGCCACGCCTAATGCTAGGTTTTGGAATTTGTTAGGTTTTTCTCTCTAAACTAAAAAACATGGCTTATGCATTTTTATAATTTATCTTATGCAGAAGGAAGAGAGACTCTTTGAGGAGGTAAAAGTCTCAACTCCGATGATTCGTCAATACTTCTCAATAAAGGAGAAGCACAAGGATAAGCTTCTACTGTTTAGGCTTGGTGACTTTTATGAGCTTTTTGGGGATGATGCCTACGAAGCTTCTAGGGTTCTGAATATAGTTCTTACCTCTAGAAATGAGTTACCCATGTGTGGGTTTCCTGCACACTCAGCTAGCAATTACATATATAAGCTTGTTAGAAGCGGGTATAAGGTGGCTATCTGTGAACAACTTGAAGATGCTTCTCTGGCTAAAGGAATAGTGAGAAGGGGAGTTGTGCAAATAATAACTCCGGGAACGATAACAGATGTTGATGTTCTTGAGAGTAGGTCCAACAACTTCCTTATGAGTATTCAAAGCATAGGGGAGAATTTGTTCTCTGCGTTTGGAGATATATCCACCGGTGAGATACTCATTGAAAGAATAAAACTTTCTGAAGATATTGATAAGATCCATGATGAGGAGGAAATATACCTCCTTAAGAAGGAACTTAGGGAGTTGTTGACGAAATATAAGCCTTCGGAAGTTCTTATTAGCAACACTCTTTTGTCAAATTCTTTGATATCTTCTGTGCTTTCTGAGTTCAAATGGATTACTATAACCTCTTACCCTGAGTGGTTTTTTGATAGGACCGACTGCGTGAGGATATTCAATAAGCACAGTGGTAAGGCACAGATGGATTTTCCGTTTGGTGAAGATGAGAAAACAGTAATAGGTGCGATACTTAGATACTTTGAGGAGACTCAACTTACCGAGGATATAGGTGTATCAAGCATATCGTTTATTGATAACCGAAAGTATATGGAGATAGACGAATTTTCAATAAAAAATCTGGAGATAGTTTCAAATTTACTGGATGGCACTAAGAAATATACTCTTCTTGAGGTTCTGGATAACTCAACAACACCGATGGGAGGAAGACTCATTAGGAAGATGCTTCTTAATCCTTCAGTTGAGCTTAATGTCATTAGGACTAGATTAGATAAAGTTGAATACTTTTTCAACAATTACTCTAGAACCAAGGAACTTAGGAAGAAACTTTCCGAGATTGCGGATATTGAGAGGATAAGTAATAGAATTTTTTTCAAGAGAGCAACACCGAAGGAGTTAGTTAACCTAAAGAATTCCATTGGAGCGCTTTCCGAAATTATTGGGCTCATAGCAGATTATATGGAGAAGTTTGGCATTGAGATTCCCGAAAGTATCTCTGAGATCTACACTCTAGTGGATAAGACGATAAATGACAATCCTCCAAATAGTTTTGATGAAGGAGGAGTCATAAGAGAAGGAGTGAGTAAAGAACTTGACGAACTTAGAACTATAAAGAGTAGCTCTGAGCTGTATATTGAGAGGATTCAGGAAAGGGAAAGGGCAAGAACGGGTATCCAGTCACTGAAGGTTGGCTATAATAAGGTCATAGGGTTCTACATAGAGGTCTCTAAGGCTAATCTCCATTTGGTTCCCAGTGACTATGAAAGAAAACAGACACTGGTAAACGCGGAAAGATTCGTGACCACCGAACTTAAGGAACTAGAGTATAAGTTTATGTATGCCTCCGAGAGAGTAGTAGTTCTTGAGAGAGAATTGTTTAACTTTGTTCTTTCTGAACTTTCAAAGTATTATGGGGAGCTAAAGAAGGTTTCGGACTTTGTTGGGGAGATTGATGTTTTTTCTGGTTTGGGGCTTTTAGCAGTTGAGAATGATTATTCAAGACCGGAGGTTGTAGATAGCGATGAATTTGTTATTAGGATGGGTAGACATCCCGTTGTAGAGAGATACCTTTCTAGGGGTGAGTTTGTTCCAAATGATACTAACATGAATAACAGAGATAGCAGGATAATAATTCTTACAGGTCCAAATATGGCTGGAAAATCTACTTATCTTAGACAAAATGCTCTTATCGCTATTATGGCTCATGTTGGTTCTTTCGTGCCTGCGAAGGAGTGTAGGATAGGGATAATTGACAAAATATTCACGAGGATTGGAGCAAGTGATTATCTTGCACTGGGTCAGAGTACATTTTTAGTTGAGATGATAGAAGTAGCAAACATTCTTAGGAATGCTACTCCCAGAAGTCTTATAGTTATGGACGAAGTAGGTAGAGGAACCTCAACCTTTGATGGTGTGTCAATAGCTTGGGCTGTCATTGATTATATTGCTAATAACCCTCATAAGTATGGGAAAACACTTTTTGCTACGCACTATCATGAGCTTACAAAACTTGGCGATGATGAGAAAAGGGGAATAAAAAACTTCACAATGGCTGTTAGAGAGTATAAGGACGAAGTTGTCTTTTTAAAGAAGGTTGTAAAGGGGGTGGCTAACAAAAGTTACGGAATATTTGTTGCTAAGATTGCTGGAATTCCTGAGAAGATAGTAGATAAGGCAAATGAGATTCTTCTTGAACTTGAGAAATCCCAGAAGTTCGTTAGGGAGAAGATTAAGAAGGAGGATATTGGAATTCTTCAACCTTCACTTTTTGTATTTGATATGCCCGAGAAGATAAAGGAGGTGATTGAGTATATTAGGAGGGTAGATATTGATTCTATTACGCCTGTAGAAGCGTTGAGGATTTTGGAAGAGCTTAAGTCTAAGGTGAGTTGATCTTTATTTTTCGGTTAGTCTGTTCTATAGTGAGTTCCTATACTTTCTCTGTTGGACCAAGCGGAAAGTGCTACTATGAATCCTGTCTGTACACCATTTCTTAATTCAATTATGTCTCTGTTTATCTTCACATCCTTATAGAAATCTTCAATGTCGTTAAGTAGGTTTTTGAGGTCTGTTAGTGCCCTCTTTAGCCTATTTCTAGTTCTTATAGGCCCTACGTAGTTCCACATGATGTTTTTTGCGTAGTCCCAGTCTTGTTTTATAAGAACTGGGTCTGGATATTCTGTGCCAGTGTCTGTCCATGGTATAACATCGGGAAACTCGTTGAACATGTCTTTGTTTAGGTTTTCAAGAATAAATTTTGTGCATCTGGATCCGAAAAATACGCCTTCAAGTAGTGAAGTGCTTGCAAGTCTGTTAGCACCATGTAATCCAGTGCATGCAACTTCTCCGATTGCCATAAGCCTTTTTATGTTCGTTTTGCCAAAACTATCGGTTTTGATTCCACCGCATTGAAAGTGGAAAGCAGGAACTATCGGAATAAGCTCTTTTGACATATCAATGCCAACCTCTTCAAGAGTAGAGAATATAGTTGGGAATCTCTTTCTAAGTTTGTCTTTGCTTCCTATCTTGCTTGCATCAAGGAATACACACTCTTCTTTGCTTTCCGTCAGCTCTGATATTATCCCTCTTGTTACTATATCCCTAGGTGCAAGTTCACCTCTTGGGTCATACTTGAGAAGAAACCTTTCACCCTTGGAGTTTACTATCACTCCTCCCTCACCTCGCACAGACTCGGATATGAGAAAGTTCTTCTTCAGGGGATGGTAGAGAGTTGTAGGATGAAATTGTGTATACTCCATATTTATCAGCTCTGCTCCTATCCTGTAAGCCATTGCATACCCATCTCCAGTTGCAGTCTCTGGATTAGTGTTGTGTAGGTATATCTTCCCCATTCCACCTGTTGCTAAAACTGTTACCTTCGCCAAAATGTTCTTAACCTTTCCAGTAGATAGATCTAGAACATAGGCACCTAAGCAAGTTTTATCTTTATACATCCTAAACCTGTCTCTAGAGTGAAACTGCCAAGTTATTAGATCTATTGCCAAATGTTTCTGTAGGATCTTCACATTTTTAAGTTCGTTGAGCTTAGAGATGATTTTAGAGATTATCGCCTTACCAGTTTTATCGCCAGAAAATATTATCCTTCTTGCAGAATGGGCCCCTTCCTCGGTGAATTCAAATGTTCCGTTGTCATCCTTAACGAATTCAACACCAATTTCATCCACTAGAATCTCCTTAACAGCTCTAGGACCTTCATACGCCACCAGCCTAACAATCTCGGGATTATTTACTTCTGCTCCTGCCCGAATTATGTCATTGTAGAGTTTTTCCGGAGAGTCATCTTCACCAAGGTAAACTATTCCTCCCTGAGCATAATGCGTGCTACCATCGTCCTCAGTTGTTTCCTTCAGCAAGACAGTTACATCAAGACCTTCCTTTCCAAGCTTGTAAGCACAGATGCCTCCAGCTATCCCTAGCCCAATCACCAATACATCAGTGGTTATAAAACTATCCATACCCTTGTTCGCATTCTCGTAAGAAATTTAACAAATGGTCTACTGGAATTTCAATAAACTTCCACTGGAAACCGATAAGAAATAAAAGGAAGAATACGCTTTACTTAGCTTATACATCTAAAGTGCAATTCAAGTTAGCAAAATCTAGCTTCTAACCTTTGTTGAGAGGATACTTACCCAGTCCCAAGAAAGACTGCGAAAAAATGAAAAAACTACCCCTAGTTGTAAGTTCTGGCCTTTATTGACCTAATTTTTTTATTATGGAGGCAGATTTATTTTTTTTGTCACGATTTTTAGGTTAAATCCGTTAAATTATATGGATTGGAAGAATTTGGATGAATGAAACGGTAGTTAGACTTCTTTTAACATATCAACTATGGAAAACGAAGCAGAGTTGATATACCGAATAGTCTGCGGAGACGAGAATGCGTTCGCTGAGTTATATAACAAATATAGCAAGTCACTTATTAGCTTTGTGTATAAGTATACGAGGGATGTGGATATGTCTATTGATGTAGTTCAGGAGACATTCGTAAGGTTTATAGAGAATATCAATACTTACTCACCTAAGGGTCGCTTCAAAAGCTTTATTTTTAAAACAGCCTTGAATATAATTAGAGACAGAAAAAGAAGAGAAAAAAGGGAGAGAAAAGTTATTGAGGAAATAGCCTATAACAGTGGATGTGTGTCTAATGGGGATAACATGAAGGAAGAGATGATGTGCATTGTGGATTCTCTACCAGATAGGGAGAAAGAAATTCTCCTTCTTAGGTTGGAAGGATACAAAATAGAAGAAATTGCCGAAATGGAAAGTTGTAGTTCTAGGACAATTAAGAGAATTTTGAAAAAAACAATAAATGAGATAAAGTCAAAACTAGGGTTAGGAGGGAATATATGAGGCATGTGACTTTGGAAGAAATGTTATTGTCAGAACTTGATGAGAAAAGAATGGAGCATATAAGAAGTTGTGAGCAGTGTAGGAAGCTGTATGAGTCAGTGAATATTCAGGTAGATAATAGTATAATTGGGATAATAGATTCAAAGGTGAAAGAGAGTGTTTTGTTAAAGTTCAGAGAGATGAAAACACTTGGTAAGATTGGGAATAGAGTAACTATTTCCGAAAAATTTAGCAGAGTGAATCTGATAAAGTATGCTTTAGGTGTTGCATTGTCTTTTCTTGTGATAGTGATGTTTTCAATATTCTTTTTCTTTACAACTGAGGAGATGAGTTTTCAAACTACTTCTTTTTCTGTAGGGAACAATATTGTGAAAATTGCGACTCATCACAAAGTTGAGGGAGTAAAGCTTAAGGAGGAAAGTAACACAATTTTTGTATATCTTCCTAAGATTGATAGAGGTAGGGTCTATGTTTTTCCGGATTCTGGTGTGAGTGGGGTAGTCCTAGTAATTGGTAACCAAGAGTATAGATTCCAAACAGCGCAGGTGAAGGCAACAATAAGTGGAGGAAAGTTATTTGTAGATGGTAGGGAAATTAAGCCAGTGGCTTTTGGCAAGAAGTATAGAAATGTAATCTTCCTTAAGGATGGTAGAGAAATAGAGGGGAACTTGATAGGAATAAAGGAAGATGTTATAATTTTTGAGACAGATGGGGGAATAAGGGAGTTTTACAAAAAGGATGTTGAGAAGATTAAGTACTCTTACTAGTTTCCTTTTCGTAAGTTTTTTTGCAAATTTACAAGGGATTTGTGATGTCATAATTCTTAAGAATGATGAGGTTTTGAAGGGAAAGGTACTATCAAAGGAGAGTAATACTTTAGTTTTTAGAACGGAGGATGGTAGGACTGTGAGTATAGATGAAAAGCAAGTAGGTGTGATAGAGTTTGTATCTGATAAAGTTGTTGAAGTTCAATTAAACGGTAAAAGGGTTAAGGGAGTGGAAGTAGGTGAGACGAAAGAAGGAATAATAGTGAAAACTGCCTTTGGGGAGCATATTGTTAGAAGATCTCAAGTAAAGGAAGTGCGTCTTAAAACTTTAATTCCAGACCAAAGTATTGTGTTTATCACAAATTATGTATCAATAACTAACGAAGTTTTGAAAGTTATAACTAACTTTGTTGGCTTCACTAACTTTGTAACAAACTATTTCACAAACAGTATTACCAATGTTTCAGTCAATAATGTTACATCCGAAAGTGAGGTAGATAGGAAAGTCAGATTTCTTTTGAGTATAGGTTTGTGTTATGATTTTTTGAATTTCTATCCTATGTTTATTTCTGGAGTAAGGGCTAGATTGTTCAACAGAGGTAATTTTACCTTTTACTTAGGTAGAGCTTGGTTGGGTTTCGTGGGTGGATACGGGATTAGTTATGAACCGTTTGGTTGGTTAGAACTAAAGTTAGGAATGGGTGGCTTTTTTGCCTTGCGGAGCTCTTATTTCCTTGCAAGCGGTTTAGAAATCTTGATAGATACTCAGTATTTCCAACTACTACTCCCGGTAGAAGTAATGTTTGTAGGTAGTAGTAATACTGTAGTTGGTTTGGGATTAGGAGCAAGTTTTTAGATCTCCTTAGAATATACTCTGTATATTTTGTGGATCCTTCCTCCCATTTTTTCAATTCCTTCGTTGATGAGTCTGTTATCCTCCAGAGTCCAAGATAGCTCTCCATACTTGTATCCTCTTTTGGTTGCGTTTTGGTATGTCTGGATATAGAGTATTAGGTCCAGTCCTAATCTTCTGTAATCCTTTTTAACGCCTGCTAACAGTAATCTACCTGTTTCAAACTTGTTTTTGGGTTTAATGTAGAGCCTATATGCCAAAGCTAGCATCTGCTGAATATTGAGCAAGAAGAGATTTGAGGTTCTATATTTTATTAACACTTCGTTTAGGTTATGCACTGCTACAGAAAATGCTACAGCCTCACCTTTGTCATTCTCAATTATCACCACCATGTCTGGATATGCTATTGAGCCAAGAAACTCGCCTATCTCCTTCTTCTCTTCCTCAGTAACGGGAATGAACATATAATTCTCAGACCAACTATCATGGTATATCTCCACTATCCTCTCTACTTCATTATGAATGTCTTTTAAGTTTGCGTATCTTACTCTGAAATTGCCCCTTTTTAGGATTTTTTCTGCTAGGTTTAGAAGTTTTTCATCTATCGGCAAAGTAGGGTCGTAATACCATGCATAAAGGTCCTTAGCTTTCTTGAAGCCATAATTCTCAATAAGGTGCTTGTAGTATTCGGGATTGTAAGGCATCATTACAAACGAAGGGCTATCAAATCCTTCAACCAGTAGTCCCCACTCATCATTCGTTGAGTAATTTGCGGGACCATATACTGTGTCTAGTCCTTTGCTTTTTAACCACTCAATAGCTTTGTCAAAAAGAGCGTTTGCAACTTCTTGATCATCTATACTCTCGAAAAAGCCAAAAAAGCCATCTTTCTTTTTGTATCTTTCATTGTGAATGTTGTTTTTTATAGCTGAGATCCTGCCAACAGGTTTACCGTTCTTATAGGCTATAAAAAATTCTGCTTCGTTGTGCTTAAGAAAAGATGACCTTCTTCTGTCAAGCTTTTTTCTTATATCCATGATCAGTGGAGGAGTCCAATTAGGATTATTACCTTGAACATAGAAAGCAACCTTTATAAACTCATTGGGGTTTTTGCAAACTCTTACCTCTACCATAGGTTACCTCACTAACGGTGATATTTTATTCAGAATGTTAGCGAAAAAACAATTTTTTGACTCATTCTCCAATGAAGTCTAAAATTTAACAATAGGTATGGTTTTTCTTTTATTCTTTTCACAGTCTCTGTCGGGGCTGGGTAGACACTTCTCTCAACGAACACCTAGGAAACTTAGTTTTGTTTTTTTGCGTTTTGGCTCTTAGGTTGACGATAATGATAGAGTATGTATGAGCTTTTAGACAGCTTTTTGGAATACCTTAGGCTCAATAGAAGCTACTCTGAGCTTACTATTGAAAGTTATTCTAGAGACATTGGGTATTTCCTTGAGTTTATTGAAAGTAAGGGAATTTCGTTGGAGGAGGTCAATCCTAAAGTTATGAGGGAGTTTTCTCTTTACATAAACTCTACAAGGAAGCTTAAACCAAGTTCTCTAAGAAGGCTTTTATCTTCGGTAAGATCCTTCTCAAGGTTTTTGTACAAAAATGGGCTCGTCTCAAAGAACTTTGGAAAATATATAGTGTATCCTAAACTGCCGTCCGAACTACCAAAGTTTCTAGATGAAGATGAGGTATTATCTCTTCTTAGTAATCTTGAGGACAGTGTTTATAAAAGCTTTGAGGTAGAAAGGAGAGTTAAGGCTATCCGTGATATTGCAGTAGTATTTTGTCTTTATCTTACGGGACTTAGGGTTTCAGAGGTTACCAATCTTACTCTTAGTGATGTCAACTTTACAAGCGATGTGATTATTGTTAAGGGCAAGGGTGGAAAAAGAAGATTAGTGCCGATGCATCCTGTTCTCAAGGAAAAGCTAAAATTGTATCTTTCTATAAGGGATGAGATTAAGGTTAAGAAAACGGAGCTGTTTTTTGTTGGTAATTCCAGAAATGGAGGTTTGAGCATTAGACAGATAAGGAATTTGGTTTATAAGTATACGTCGCTAGTTGGTGAAAAGTTAGGACCTCATGGGTTAAGGCATACTTTTGCTACACATTTGCTTAACGATGGAAACGACATAAGAGTGATACAAGAGATACTAGGACATTCGTCAATAGCCACCACCCAGAGATATGTTCACACTTCTCTTAAGAGACTGAAAGAGGTCTACACTAATGCTCACCCGCACGCCTGAGTGTGAACTTTAGTATGTGTTGGTTGAAGGCTTTGCTAAGAAATCAGCCCTTCAAGTATTGCTTTGCCATCCACTGACCCTAGGGAGATTTCGGAAGCTCTTTCTGGGTGTGGCATCATACCTAGAACGTTCTTTGTTTTGTTTAGGATTCCTGCTATACTGTAGGTTGAACCATTTGGGTTACTCTCCTCATTTACTATGCCAAATTTGTCACAGTATTGAAATAGGATCTGTTCGTTATCTAGGGCTTCTTTAAGCTGATCATCCGTAAGATAGTAATTCCCTTCCCCGTGAGCTATAGGCATGGTGAGTATCTGACCGTTTTTATACTTTCTCGTAAAGATGCTTCTATTGTTTACCACCTTTATGTGCTGAAACTTGCATACAAACCTCAGGGTTTTGTTTTTTAGAAAAGCTCCGGGTAAAAGTCCAGCTTCAACTAATATCTGAAAGCCGTTGCATATTCCTAGAACAGGGTATCCTTTTTCCGCAAGGTTTTTTACCTCTCTCATTACCGGAGAGAATCTGGCAAGTCCTCCTGCCCTAAGGTAGTCTCCGTAAGAGAATCCGCCAGGAAGCACTACTGCTCTTAAATCAGATAGATCAGTCTCGGAATGCCATACATACCTTGCCTTTACTCCCAAAATATTGCTTAGAGCGTATAGAGTATCAGCATCACAGTTTGCCCCAGGAAAAACTATAACCCCCACGGTATTTCTTATCATATTTAAAATTCTAAATGATTACCCTTCTGTTTTGGAAAAAAGGATTTGCTTTAGGTTGAGCATTTACCTTCTGTCGTACCTTAGCTCTTTGGTTCTCATGGCAACTGGTAAAGAAACTCTAAAGACAGTCTCACCACGTCTAGATGAGAAGTCAATATTGCCTTTATGAAGCTTTATGATCTTGTATACTATACTTAATCCGATACCCAGACCACTCTCTTTTGTTGTGAAAAAAGGCTCAAATATTCTTTGTTTTACCTCTTCTGGTATTCCATAACCGTTGTCTTTTATCTCAATGACAACAAAATCCCCGTCAAATTTGCTGATAAAATAGGTCCTTATCTCTATAACCCCCTCTCCGTCCTTCACAGCCTCTATTGAGTTCTTAATGAGGTTAACTAGTGCTTGCTTTATAAGGTTCTTGTCACACAAAACCATTGGAAGGAATTCGTCTAGCATTACTTCTATAATTATCCCTCTTTCTCTAAACTCGGGCAAAAAGAACTCAACCACTTCGTTTACTATTGAGTTTATGTTTTCATATTTCTCCGCAAATTTATAGGGTCTAAGAGAGAACATCATCTCGTTTACTACATTGTTAAGTCTATCTATCTCCGAAAGGATTACATCTATCTCCCTCAGTGCATATTCTCTGTTAAATGTTTTCTTTTCAAGAATTTTTCTAAGCACTTTAGCATGAAGATACATTGCAGAGAGAGGGTTTTTTATTTCATGTGCTATGCTTGATGCAACATTAGAAAGTGAGGTCAGAGATTCTTCCTGAATCTTGTCAAGGTTTGCTATAGTTTCTTCAGTTATGTCACTTACGACAAAGTAAAAAACTTCAAAGTTTTTTGTAGAGCATTCTATCTTAAGGGTTCTTTCCTTCAAGACACTTTCTCCAAGATCCCACTTGGAGTTTAGTTTTACGCTTACAGAGTAGAAACTGATTTTCTCTTTGATCATGTTCTCTAGAGTTCTGCTGATGTGTTCTCCAAAGTTTTCTTCAAAAATCCAGTTTCCTTCTGTGCCTTCTAAAATACCAAGCTTTATACAAAAGTCATTGAAAAAGATTATCTCCTTTAGAGAACTTACCACGAAGACTGCTCTTCTTAGGGAAAAGTTGAGAATAGTCAGGAACCTTTCTCTCTCTTCCCAGAGTTCTTCAAGGAGTTTGACTAGGGTAGTCTGGGGGATTTTTCCTATTTTTTCAATTGTATGCTTTATTATTTGAGACAGAGAGTCTTCTTTCATTAAACGTATTCGGAGAGAGAGATAGATCTTATTTCAAAGTCTTCATCTTGCCCTCTGATGTTTAGAACCACAGTTTCTCCAACTTCCTTATCAATCAGCTTAACACCCATAGGAGATCTGTAGGAGATTATGTTCTTTGATGGGTCTGCGTCTTTGTCTCCCAGAATGTGGTATATGAATTCTTCGCTTGTTTTCTTGGATTTAAGCACTACTTTTGTTCCTACATCAACGTAATTTCTGGAAACTGCGTCAGGGTTTATAACTTTAAACTCCAGAAGTTCTTTTGCCATTTGCTCAGCTATTGCTTTTAGCTCCTCTTCTCTCTCAAGAAGTTCTGGAGTTGGAGAGGAAGCAATCGTTTTTGAGACTTTTGGTAATTCTTCGTTAAGTATTCTATTATACTCCTCTCTTATCTTCTCATAGGTTGCTCTTGTTATCATGAATGCACTCCTTCTGTCTCTGGTATCCTCCATATCTTTAAGGTCTGGATACTTGTAGTAAAGCTTTTGCCTTAAGGTGGAGAGTTCCTTTACCTCAAGAAGATCAAACTCTTGGATTTGGGAAAGTAGAACGAATGAGGTGTCTTTGCCTGATTCAAGAACAACTTTCTCTATTTCTTGGTAGTTGTTAAAGACTTCTCTAGCAAGAGAGTATATTCTCTTAGATACTCCTTTTTCTCCTCTCTCCTCAAAACTGTATTGGATTGATGAGAGAATGTTTGCAATACTGAGAAGGATGCTAACTTTGTTGATCCCAACACTTCTAAAAACATCCTCATATTCTCTCTGAAATATCATCTTTGCAAGCCACATGAACTTCAGATATGCTTTAAACCTGTTTCCGGTGGGACTACTTACTGAATCAATTATATTTGTAACCACGGTTTTGATTGCATCCATTTTGTCATAACTTACAAGCTCGGATAAAATGTAGTTGTTCAGTCTTATGGTATCAACTGAGAGTAGGATTTTAGTAAAAATCTCCGACCAATTATCAAACATTCCTTTGACAATATTAAGCAGATGCTTTCTTACTTCAGCAAACTCTACCGATTTAACAAATTCTATTATTTCCTCTTCCTTCATGCCTCTGACAGTTTCAAGGACCTTTTCCTTGATCTCTTGCGCTAAGTCTCTATACTTAAGCATTAGGATGATACCAGCTTCAACTATTTCAGTCTTGACACTTGAGCTTTTTACTATGCTAGTTAGGAATTCAACGATAGGCAGAGCTTGTGGCCCATCCAAACTGTCAACCTGCTGTAAGAAGTTGTAAATAAACTTCATCTTTTCCTCAAGTGTTGGTAAGCTCTCAAGTTCTTCTCTTATGTTTTCCTCAAGTTTTTTGCCACTTATGTAAATATAGGTATTCTTACTTTCGGGCGATACAACTACATTAACCTGACCTAGAGAGTGCCTAACCTTATTCCAGAAATCGTCAACCTCCTTATCGGACATAAACTCTTTAAGGACTTCCTTTATCTCCTTGACATTACCTTTCCCACCAAGGGAGATTAGGACGCTTTTTATTACGTCTGGTGAATTGCTTTCTATAAGCTTTGTTAGCTCATCTTTTCTATATTCCTTCCATACCCTTATGTCATCTTGCGAGAGAAAGTCAAGTGAGTAAAACGCTATATTGCTAGCCATCTTGTGCTGTTTCTTTTTAGCGAAGTCAATTACAACCCATTCATCTTGAACATCAGATACTATTCCAACGCCAAAGGTTTTGTGGTATACATACACACCTATATCAAACTTTAGCTTTTTCTCAAACTCTCCTAATTTGTCTAGAATTTCGCTGGAACTGATTCTGACATGTGAGTGAAGTTTACGCTTTATAAATTCCATAAATTCGTTCCAATACTTTGGTAGTAGTGAGTGGGTAGGGTATAGGGACTTATAGACTTCTCTAAGGTCATTTCTTACTCCTGCGTCGTTTGGCATGCACTTAGAGACAATAAACTTCAGCACCTCCAGCGCATGTTCGTACATTTCCTTCTTTTTAAAATGCATTGCAAACTTGTGTAGTAACCTTCCTATCTTTTCATGTGATACTAGATCCAGAAGTCTGAGAGATACGTTAAGAACGTACTTTACATCAAGTCCTTGGTGTAGGGACAGAAGCTTCTCAAACACTGCTAGGGCAGAAGTGGAGTTTTTTGAGTTTATAAACCTTTCCAGAGAGAGTTTGTAGTAATACACAGCCTTGACGATATTTCCTTCATCCTCATAATACTCAGCAAGAGATTTGGGTGTGTAAGCATCTTTTGAGTCTACCTTAACTAGCCTTTCTTTTATGTCAACAAGCTCATCTTTTCGGTTTTCAGATTTGTAATACTCTTCTAGAAGCTTTAGCGCATACTTCTCCTCTCTGTAGGAAAGAATCTTCTCAGCAACGAATACTGACATTGAGAGTTTTTTGTGCTCGCTAAACCTTAGTAAGATCTCAGGCATATAGTAGGTATCAATTGAACCTTTTTTCAGTAGTATCAAGCCTACAGTGTAAAGAGCAAATATGCTGTTAGGATTTTCTTTAAGATGCTCTTCACATAGAAATTGAAGATCCTTTTCCTTTCCTGCCAGTATTACCTGATCAACTATGCTCTCAATTTTGACAAAGTCTTTTCTAGAGTAGTCATCAAGAGAATGCTTTGATAGTCTTTCTTCGTTAAGAAGTTTGATCATTTCTTCATTATACTCAACATTAGTGTTAGTCAAAGCCATTTATATACCCCCAACTTTAGTTTGTTATATATGTTTGGAGAGAATTTCTGCAGAATTTTGCCAACTTCCTTTGCAAGAGCGTAGTCCTCAATCTGCAAAGAGTAGTAATCTATAAGCCATATGTAGCTATTGATGAGTCTAGGCTCAAGGATGTTTCTCCACCTTCTATTGCTCTCGTATTCTCTTTCCATTGTCTTAACTCTCTCTAAAATCAAGTTTACTTCCTCTTGAGATAGTTCTCTTCTTACGTCAAATAGGTTTTCTATTACTCCGTAGATGGGTATCCACTCGTTTATCTCTTCTGCCCTATAGCCATTGCTTACCACTATTTTTATAAGCCCTTTTATTATCATAGACTTCATCTCAAATATCTCCACCTCCTGAGGATTCCAGAAAAAAGATTCTCTAAAGAGAAGCTTTGAAGTGTCTATCTCACCGATCTCAAAGTAAGCGTCCGCAAGATTAGCTAGAACTCCTGAGTCGTAAGGTCTGTATTCCCTAACATCTTCCAATATGTCAATACATCTGACAACTTCCCCTATCTCCCTGTAGCATTTACTGACCTTCACCATCAGATCAATATCTATAACGTTACCACTGTTGTTCGCATTTATATTATCAACTATTGATTGGTAATATTTCAACGCAAGTAAAAAAATGTAGTACTTCATAGATTCAACAAGGTCGGAAAACCTGCTACAGTTATTTGTGTTAATCCACTGCTGTAGGTTCTTCCATTCAATTATCAACATATCTCCGATTTTGTGAGGATCACCCATCTCTCTTATCCTTTTGATTTTTGAGAGAATATACTTTACTATCTTTATACCGCACTCTGACTCTTCGTCTACACCTTTTCTGAGTGTGTCTTCAAAGAATCTCAATGCTTCTGTTATCTTTCCTGCTTTTATTAAACTGTAGGCGCTTATTTTGTTCATCTCTGAAACAATTATATACAACATCTTTGGAATTTTTCTAAATAGCGAAATTTGAGTATAGTGCTTACTTGGTTTGCAAAGTAGACTGCAAGAGAAAGGAATATGAGTGATCAAAGCTTTCTACTTGCTAAAGGGGACTTAGAGGGTTTATAATTTCTGCAATACCCTTTGGTGAAGTAAAATGAGGTCTGTAATTAGATCCAGAATTGACAAACTTTTGATCAGCACTGCAGGTAATCCGTTTATAACCTCCAAGTGCGAAGATCTTTTTTATTTTTCCCGCTTCACTGGTGATTGTGGCTCTGTCATTATTTCACAACCTAAGTCTTACATAATAACTACTAAAATGTTTCAGGAGAATGTTTTAAAGGAGGTTGATAGCTCTATATTTGATGTGCATATAACTGATAAGAAGGAGATACCTTCTAGGATAATAGAGATACTCACAAGTTTAGAGATAGGTGAGATTTTTATCTCTTCAACGGATACTAAGCTAAACGAGTTTATATCTGTGATAGAGTTAGCTAAGGAAAAGAAACTTCTGGGGTTGAATAAAAAACTTCTTTCTCTTAGGGAGGATCACTTTGCTGTGGGGAATATAAAGGTGTATTTTAAGGAATATTTGACTCACAAAGTTAGGATGGTGAAGGAAGAGGGGGAGATTGAAATAATCAAAGACAACCATCTTTTATCCGATGAGGGGTTTTTATACATTCTCAGGTTCATAAAGCCTGGGGTGACTGAAGCTCAGATATGTGCAGAGCTAGAATACTATCTAAAGTCTAAGGGAGCTGAAGAGATGGCTTTTCCAACTATAGTTGCTTCTGGAACTAGATCCTCTTTGCCACATGCTAGAGCTTCTTCAAAAGTAGTATCAAACAATGAACCCATAGTGATAGACTTTGGTATAAAGAAGGACAGGTATTGTACAGATATGACCAGGACAGTATTTTTGGGAACTCCTCCTCAAAAGTTTAAAGATGCTTACAATGTGGTGCTTGAGGCTCTTAGTGAAGGTATATCTTTTGCAAAAGAAGGTGTTCTGGCAAAGGACCTTGATAATAAAGTTAGAAGCGTTATAGAGCGCTATGGATTTGGAGAACACTTTACACACTCAACGGGGCACAGTGTAGGGTTAGAGGTACATGAATTTCCTTTTATCAGTAAGGACAATTCTCAAGAGTTGAAGGAAGGGATGGTAATAACCATAGAGCCTGGTATTTACATTCCTGGCGAGTTTGGAATAAGGACAGAAAATATGGTCTTGATAAGGAAGAATTCCTGTGAAACTTTGACGAAACTAGGAACCGAGCTTATAACCTTATAGTCAGATCTGTTAAATTTTCAGCAATAAATTCCAAGATTTAACAACTAGGTATGTTTTTCCCTTTACTTCCCTTGCCACAGTCTCTTTCGGGACCGGAGGTGATGTCCTCTCAATAAAATCTTGAAGCTTGGTGTAAAGTGACACTGTTGAAATTAAGCTTTATTGAATTTTTAGTGCAAAGATCTCATTAGGTTTGAAGATACCTCTATCAGTTATTATTCCAGTGATAAGGCTTGCTGGTGTAATATCAAAAGCAGGATTCCAAACTTCTACTTCCGGAGGAGCAATAAGTTGGTTTCGGAAGAATCTTACCTCGTTGGGATCCCTCTCCTCTATTGGTATCTGCGATCCATCTTCTAGGCTGAGGTCTATTGTTGTGTATGGTGCAGCGACGTAAAATGGCACTCCGAAATACTTACACACTATTGCTAGGTTGAGTGTTCCTATTTTGTTTGCAGTGTCTCCATTTTTGACTATCCTGTCTGCACCGACTATTGCTAGGTCTATTTTGCTTCTTGAAAATAGAAATGACAGCATGTTATCGGTTATAAGGGTAACTGGGATTTTGTTTTTTGCAAGTTCGTAGGCGGTTAGTCTTGCTCCCTGTAAAAGTGGACGAGTTTCTAAGACAAAGACGTGCTTTATTTTTCCATCTTGAAACCCTTCATATATTACTCCTAGTGCTGTGCCTATACCACCAGTTGCAAGCATGCCAGTATTACATATTGTTACTACATTAGCATTGTTTGGTATTACCTTTTGACCATTTTTTGCAATTTTATTGCATAGGTTTCTATCTTCGTTGTGGATAGCTATTGCTTCAGCTTCAGCTAATTCAAGCGCCTTCTCGTAATCGTTGGTATTGAGAGTTCTTATCCTATTCTCAATCCTATCAAGGATTGTGAAGATATTGTAAGCTGTGGGTCTGGAGTTTCTCAGCGAGAATAGTATGTAGTCAAGCTTCTCTAGTGTTTTATACTGAAAAAGTCCTATGCATACTCCATAAGCAGCAGAGATTGATATGAGTGGCGCTCCTCTCACTGCTAGACTCTTTATAGCAGAGACTACTTCTTCAATGGTCCTACACTCTAGGTAGATTTCTCTCTCAGGTAGTAACCTTTGGTCAAGTATTCTTAGGACACCTCTTCGGTAATCTATCACTTCCATTTTTTGCCTCGTAAGGTGATAAGAATTCTTTCCTTAAGAAACCAGAGGAATATCATCACTGATTCAAGAAATCTTTTCGCTTTGCTAAAGATCGTTTTAATTCCGAAGCTTCCTGCTATGATTTTAACACCACTATTGGAAAATATGAGAGAAGAATTCTTTAGGAGCTCTCTATCTTTGTGAATAAGTTTGATGAACTTGATTACATTATCTCCAACTATGGCTATATCGGGTTCAATTTTCCTGATTGTTTCAATTTTTTGGTTCTTATGCTTCTTGGTGTATATATTGTGGATACCAATGATGTTTAGCGAAGAACCACGAATTGAGGAATTAATATTCTTTTTAAATCTTGATACGATCTTGTCTGAGCTGTCTATAAGAAGTATTCGGTAGTGGTAATCCGAGATATGCCTGAGTGACCTAAAAATAGCAGAGGACTCCTTGACATACGTAACATTGTTGGACTCTTTGAGATTACCAACAAGCGATGCAATAAACTTTGAGGATGGAACAAAAATAGTGTGAGGAAGTAGAGCATTTTGAAATTCTCTATCAAAAAGAAGATGATACATTGTGTTAGGTTCTAGAAAGAGGATAGAGAATTTCTCTTTAGTAAGTAGGTTTTTAAAAACTTTCTCTGATATTTCCTCTTCCGATAGGAATCTTATGTCTGCACTCCAAAAGTTCGTTTTTTTCATATTTCCTAACCTTAGATTTTCTCTGTCATTTTCTCTCCTAATATTCCCTCTGGTTTTAGGAGAAGAGTTAGTATGAGTATTGAGTACACTATTACATCCTTGTATGCGGAGGATATGTAAGTTTCTGCGAAGATTTCAAATATACCTATCAGGAAACCTCCTAATACAGCTCCCGGGATACTGCCTATTCCACCAACAACTGCAGATGTGAAAGCCTTTATCCCTGGTATAAATCCCATGTCATACCTTATCATAGAGTAGTAAGCTCCGTAGAAGAAACCACCTACTGCTCCCAAGAATGCCCCAATGAAGAACACTAAGGATATTACTTTGTTGATACTTATTCCCATAAGACTTGCGGTATTTCTATCTTGAGAAGTTGCTCTTATTGCTATGCCAAGCTTTGTTTTTGATAAAAATAAAGCTAGTGCTAGCATCAGGAGAAGAGTTACTAAAGTGATTAAAATTCCCTTGTACTCAAATCCTAGGAAATTTCCCTGAGGGAACAAATCTGAAATGATACGGTAAGGTATTGCATAACTACTGACGAATATGAAAACAATGTTCTGTAACACTATTGAGACACTTATAGCGCTTATAAGTGGTGTAAGTCTTGGTGATGCTCTAAGAGGTCTGTAAGCGATTATTTCTATCATTACTCCTACCATTCCTACAATTGTTGCAGCGACTATCACCGAAATTGGGAGAATAATGCCAAAAGCTGTGGAAAGGGTAGAGAGAAGAATAAAGGTTCCCAGGGATATGTATGCACCAAGCATAAAAATCTCACTGTGAGCAAAGTTTATCATAAACAATATTCCGTAAACCATTGTGTATCCAAGAGCTATTAGTGCATAAATGCTTCCAAGTGTTATACCATTGAGGATCTGAGCTATAAGAAGTTCAAACATATTTTGTTTATTACTATTATTAAGGTCAAGTATTCTTCTTTTCAAATCAACCAAGAAGGTGTCAATAAATTCCAATAGGTATGATTTTTTCTTTTGTTTTTCTCGCAGTCTTTGTTTCCGTTAGGTGAGTAGCTGAGAATCTAAGCTTTCTGCTTGTCTATTCCTTTTGCCTCTAAGGTGCTCGTTGCTTATAAAATTCACTTTGCACAAAGCTTCTTTGTTTTTAAAAGTATTTATCCGATTTTCAGGAGTTGCAAAGGAAAGAAGAAACTATACCCAATCGTAAATTACAGATTATGTTGGACATTTTCTAATAAATTCCAAGATTTAACGATTAGTTAATGCTTTTCTTTTATTCTTCTTCTTGCATCACTGTTGACTGGGTGAATACTCTTCTTAAGTAGGCATCTAAGGGGCTCAGTGTGAAGCGGAGTTTTGTGATTGACGAATACTGTCTAGAATTGGGGAAGTAAGCAGACAAAAAGTTTAAAACCTTATCTACTATGAATTGGACTTTGTTGTGGAACTTATTGATAAGTTGTTAGATTTCCTTATAGTTGTTTAAAATTCTCATAGCAAGGAGGGAGTAATGGCTAATATAAAGTCAAATGAGAAGAGGGCAAGGCAAAGTAGGAAAAGGTATATTAGAAACAGGGTGTGGAAAGAGAAGGTGAAGGTGCTTAGGAAAAAGATAGTGAAGTATGTTCTATCTGGAAATATTGATAAAGAGGAATTGAAGAAGATGTTGAAGGAGTATCAGTCTCTGGTTGACAAAACCTATACTAAGAATGTTTTCAAGAAGAACAAGGTTGCAAGGTTAAAATCAAGAATATTTAGTTTTATTTCTAAACATGGTATAGAGCTGAATTAGTTTTTCACTGTTCGGGGCGTAGCTCAGATGGTTAGAGCGCATGCCTTGGGAGCATGAGGTCCCCGGTTCAAGTCCGGGCGCCCCGAATCTAGGAATCTGGTTAGAGAACTTTATTTAACCTAAGTACTATTACTGCACTGCCTTTGAAACCTATTACTCTAGTTAGACTACCTTTGTATAGGGGAATAGTGGTTTCTGATTCTAGGTTTAGTACGTACTCTGAGAGGACATAGTTTTTCACATTACCATTTCCTTTAGAACTTATTTTCACCACAGTGATATCCATAGTTTCAAGCTCAGTAGCTCTTAGTTCACCTATAGTTTGGAAGTAGAAGTTTCTCGGAGTTCCGGATGTAACAGTTAGTATGTTACTACTTTCGTTTCTTACTTCAATGTCTCCTACTGAAAAATTAAAAGAGGTGAAGGTGAGTTCATTAGTTGTTCCCACTTCTGGTAGCGCTGGTATTAAAAGGTCTAGTATTGCTTTGATTCCTATTGGATTCCCAAAAATTTCTTTATTCCCTTTCTCGTCCATATAGAAGGAAATAACTACATTGGTAGTTGCTAGAAGCTTCTGGATTTCATTGTTTATGTCAATAGAAGGTTTGAATACGATATTACTTATAGCTAGAGTATACAGTTTCTTGTCTTTGTAATATGAGACAGCGATAACTATATTTGCTTTTAGGTTGAATTTGCCAGATGAAGAGAACATAAAGTATGATAGTACGCCACTTCCGTCAACGTTGAGGTCGTAGGTGTAGGTTTTACCTGCCTCGTAGTCATAGATGTATTTTACCTCTTCTCTGCTGGGAATACACCCTGTAATTGACAAAATGACAAGGAGAGCAAAAACTCTCAAAAAAAGCTTTTCCATATCAGCACCTCTCATTTCTTATCTATAATGAAAACATCTCGCTTATCGCTCTGATTCCGAAATGAAAGACATTTAGACTACCTTGGTCAAAAGGTTCGATAGCTGGATCTCTAACGAGATTGTTTTGTAAGAATATGAAGATTTTACCTCCTTTGTCTTTGAGGTAGAGCGCTATTTCTGCATAATGCTCAGTGACGATATTCTCTATTTTGGACCATTTCCAAATCTCGTTGTCTCCCAAAAGATCAAACCACCAATAGCCTTTGGCGTAGAACCCAAAATTCTTGAACAACTCTACATCTACAATCATTCCTATTGAAAAGGAGTCAACTATCTTGTTGACTTTGTATTCTGAGTCTGATTTGAATGATGTGTAGGGGTAGGTTTTGTACCACACTGTCTCATCAACACTCATAACATAGAAGTCGTTTCTTATAAATGGTATAGCTTCAACGACCATAAAGTTGTTTAGATTGTATATTTCTAGTGGATCTGGAAAAAACCTAAGCCACACACTATCCCATATTATGACTCTAGCTCTGACTTCGTCATAGAGTGTTACGAGATCGGCATTGTCAATGTCGTGTTTGCACCTATGCGTAAAGCTTCCTTGGAAGTTAAAAGTTCCATACTTGTAGGAGAATAGTATTCCCTCCTGCCAATAAAATGACCTTGGATCAAAATAGATGATGTTGTTTGAAGAAGCAATAAGTTCAATGTCAGAAAAGAGAACGATGCTGAAGAGGTTTTTATACCTAAAAAGTTCTCCAAAAACGCTAGCTTTTGCTATCCAGAAGTGGTTGAAATCGGTAAAAGGTTCGGGGAGATATTTGCCAAACTCGGCAGTTGCAGCGGTGAAGGTAAGAAAGTTGAATTCTTTTTCGCCAATCGGTGTTTTTAGAGGTGAGATCATGTAGGTTCTGTCAATGGTTATTACGCTGTAAACATTTGTGAGGATAAAATTTGTAACTACAACCAAAGGTATTACTTTTACTATTTTTCTCATAAGTTTAGGAATTAAGCTTGTCTAATTTTCAGTAAGCACTTCCAGTTTTTTCAAGTTTGTGAGCGTAAGGTTTAGCTGTTGTTTTGTGCTGTGATGGTTTTTGAGGACTTTTGATATTGTAAAAGATTGACTATTAGTTGGGCTTTATTTATATTTCAGGTAGAGAGGGGTATGGGTATGGATCCAGTTTTGAGAGAAGCGATAGCTAAGGTTGAGGATAGGAGAAGCAGATTTGAGAAGAGAGTATTAGTTTGTGGAGGTGCAAGTTGTGATCATTTATTAAAGGGTAGTAAGAAAGTGATTGATGTTATAAGAGAATTTCTTAAGAGATATAATCTTGAGAATAAAGTTGATGTAAGTCAAGTTGGTTGTTTGGGGTTGTGTGGTCGGGGGCCACTGGTGAAGATAGAGCCTGATGGGGTAGTGTATGAGAGAGTGTTTGTTGATGATGTTGAGAGAATAATGAAGAAGCATCTTGTTGATAAGGAGATTGATGAGAGAAATCTTCTGGATACTAATATACCTTTCTATCAGAGGCAAGTTAGGATAGTATTAGATCATTGTGGAGAAATTGACCCTGAGAGTATTGAGGAGTATATTGCGGTTGGTGGGTATGGTGCTCTCTATAAGGCGGTTACCGAAATGACGCCTGAGGAGGTGATTTCAGAGGTTAAAAAGAGTGGTTTAAAGGGAAGAGGTGGAGCTGGATTCTCAACTGGTGTGAAATGGGAGAATGTATCAAAGCAGGAAGGTGAGATAAAGTATATAATATGCAATGCGGAGGAAGGTGATCCTGGTGCATTTGTAGATAGGGGAATACTAGAAAGCTTACCGCATAGGGTTCTTGAGGGTATGGCAATAGCTGGGTATGCGGTAGGAGCTTCTCATGGGTTTATCTGCATAAACTCAAGGTATACCTTGGCGATTGATAGGATAATTAAAGCTATAAACTCTGCCGAGAGGTTAGGAGTTTTGGGCACTAGAATATTCGGCACTAATTTCAATTTCAGGATAGATGTTAGAATAGCAGTGGGTGCATACATAACAGGTGAGGAGACAGGGCTTATTTCACTTCTTGAAGGTAGAAGGGGAAATCCTAGGCAGAAGCCACCATTTCCAACGGAGAAGGGAATTTATGGGCGTCCTACTGTAGTAAACAACGTTGAGACATTTGCAAACATCTATGCTATAATTGAGAACGGCGGTGAATGGTTTAGGGGTTTTGGCACTAAAAATAGCCCTGGCACCAAACTTTTTAGTATTACTGGAAAGGTAAACAACATAGGGTTAGTGGAGGTTCCTCTTGGAACTCCGCTCAGGGAGATAATATTTGACATAGGTGGGGGTATTCCTAATGGGAGAAAGTTTAAGGCACTACAAATAGGGGGACCTTTAGGTAGCTTTGTTCCTGAGGCGCTGATAGACACGCCAGCAGATTTTGAGAGTATGCGGAGGGTAGGAGCTAACCTAGGGTCGGGAGAATTTATAGTTCTTGATGATAGTAGTTGCATTGTAGATGTGACGAAGTTCTTCATAGAGTTTTGTGCAGACGAGTCTTGTGGACAGTGTGTGCCATGCAGAGTGGGAGATACTGTGATAAAAGATATATTGGTCAAGATCACTAAGGGAAGTGCTACTCAAAGGGATTTTGATAACCTTCTCCAGCTAGTAGATGTTATAAGAGAGTGTAGTCTATGTGGATTGGGACAAGGGTCGGTGAATCCACTAATCTCGGCACTTAAGTATTTTAGGGAAGAGTTTGAAGAACACTTTGAGAAAAGGATATGTAGAGCAGGGGTGTGTGAATTATCTCATTTTGAGGAGGCTCTTGCACATTGATATTGGTGAAGGTTGAGTTGTATTTAACAATTTTTATAACAAATGCTACAAGTTATGTATTATTTTGCAAGTTCGTTAAACTTCTCGCTTAAAATATATAAAATTTAGGTAATCTAGAGGAGGGAAAAGTGACTTCGGAGGAACTGAGGGAAGTAGCAGAAAAGCAGATTGAGAGTTTGAGTAAGTATAAGTATAGGATTTTGGTATGTAGTGGGGCTAGCTGTTATTCTCTGGGTAGTAACTCTTTCAAGAAGGTTATTGAGGATGAATTAGCGAAATATGGTATAAGGGATCAGGTTGCGGTGATAAATGTTGGTTGCTTGGGACTTTGTGGAAAGGGTCCACTTATGCTTGTTGAGCCAGATGGGAAGATCTACACTAACGTTTCTGAGGCAAATTTGCCGGAGATAGTGGAAAAGCATTTTGTTAGGGGGACTCCTGATGAGAGGAATATCATAACTAGGGATGATCCTTTTTACAGAAAGCAGTTTTATATAGTGTTGAAGGATTTTGATAAGGTTGATCCTGCAAGTCTTGAACAGTATATTGCTACTGGTGGATATTCAGCTTTGGCTAAAGTCTTGACAGAGATGAGTAGGGAGGATGTTATAGAGGAGGTAAAAAAGAGTGGTTTGAGGGGGAGAGGTGGTGCAGGATTTCCGACAGGTATAAAGTGGGAAACAGTTGCTAAACAGTCCTCTGAGCTTAAGTTTGTCGTGTGTAATGGTGATGAGGGAGACCCGGGAGCCTTTATGGACAGAAGTGTTATGGAGAGTATGCCCCATAGATTGATAGAAGGGATGACTATAGCAGCTTATGCGGTTGGTGCTACGCAAGGGTTTATATATGTAAGGGCTGAGTATCCACTTGCGATAGAGAGGTTAAATAAGGCTATAAAGGAAGCAAGAAGGGCTGGATTACTTGGTGTTGATATAATGGATACTGATTTTAGCTTTGATATACACATTAGGGTTGGAGCTGGAGCTTTTGTATGTGGTGAAGAAACCGCTTTGATTGCGTCAATTGAGGGTAGGAGAGGAATGCCTAAGCAAAGGCCACCGTTTCCAGCGGAGAAAGGACTTTGGGGATACCCAACTCTTATAAACAATGTGGAAACTTTTGCGAATATTTACGCAATCATTGAAAATGGTGGAGATTGGTTTTCGTCTATCGGAACTGAGAGAAGTAAGGGGACTAAGATCTTTGCTCTTGCAGGGAAGATAAATAATACTGGGCTTGTTGAGGTTCCTATGGGTATAACTATAAGAGAAATGATATACGAGATAGGTGGAGGAATACAAGGCGGAAAGAAGTTCAAGGCTGTTCAGACTGGTGGACCTTCTGGTGGTTGTATTCCTGAGAAATATATTGATCTTCCTATTGATTACGATAGCTTGAAGCAAGTTGGTTCTATAATGGGATCTGGTGGATTTATAGTGATGGATGAAAATACTTGTATGGTTGATGTTGCGAAGTTTTTTATGGAGTTTTGCGCTGAGGAGTCTTGCGGTAAGTGCATACCTTGTAGGGTAGGAACTGTAACTTTAAGGAATATACTTCAGAAAATAACAGAGGGTAGGGCTACTATGACGGATTATCGCAATCTTAAAGATCTTGCCTTTGCTGTTAGAGAGATGAGCTTGTGTGGACTTGGGCAGACTGCTCCTAATCCTGTCTTAAGTTCTATTACATATTTTGAGGAAGAGTATTTAGCTCATATCAACGAAAAGAGATGTATTGCTGGGGTTTGTGAAATAAAATCTTTTGATACTATAAATTCTTATGTTTAGGAGGTCATATTATGAGTGTTTTAACTTTAACCATAAATGGTATTGAGTGCACTGGAAGAGAAGGACAGACGATTCTTGATGTTATAAGAGAGAACAATATTCCTATTCCTGCTTTGTGTAATTTAAAAGGACTTACTCCTGTGGGTGCTTGCAGGTTGTGTCTGGTTGAAGTCAGAGGGATTTCTAAACTAGTTCCAGCTTGCACTACAAAAATTCAGGAAGGAATGTTTATTGAGACGGATACTGAGAAACTGAGGACTTATAGAAGGATATTAGTTGAATTACTGTTTGCTGAGGGAAATCATGTATGCGCTTCTTGTGTGGTAAATGGAAACTGTGACTTACAGCAACTTGGATTTATGGTAGAAATGGATCATGTAAGGTTTGATTACCTTTGGCAGTCTTTCCAGATAGATGCGTCTCATCCTCGGTTTGTGGCAGATCAAAGTAAATGTGTGAAGTGCACAAGGTGTATAAGAGTTTGTGATGAGGTTGAGGGAGCGCATGTTTGGGATCTTAAGGGTAGGGGAATTGCAACTAGAATTGTCTCGGGGCTAAATCAGCCTTGGGGGCAGGTTAAAGAGTGCACTCAGTGTGGCAAATGTGTTCAGGTATGTCCTGTGGGAGCTTTGTTTGATAAAACTGCGACTCCATCTGAAATGGTTAAAGATAGGAGCTTTTTGCAAAGAATTCTTGAAGGAAGGGAGGCTAAACTATGGGCAAGATAAGAATAGGCACTGTTTGGTTAGGTGGTTGTTCTGGTTGTCATATGTCGTTTCTAGATCTAGACGAAAGGCTACTTGAGCTTGCTCAGTATGCTGAGTTTATGTCCTCGCCAATTACTGATTGGAAGCTCCATACACCTATCAAGGAGTATCAGGATTACCCAGAAGTTGATATTACCTTAGTTGAAGGAGCTGTTGTGAATACAGATAATGTTGAAGTTCTCAAGATCGTGAGAGAGAGAAGTAAGCTAGTTATAGCGTTTGGAGATTGTGCGGTTTCGGGTAATGTGCCTGCTTATAGAAATCTTTTTGGGGTAGATGATGTTCTGAATGCAGTATATTTGGAAAAAGCGAGTTACAATCAGCAGGTTCCGTCAGATAAGACAGTCATTCCTAAACTTTTGAATAAAGTTGTGCCTATCTCTCATGTTGTGAAGGTTGATTACTTTATTACAGGTTGTCCACCTTCTGCTGATACAATCTGGTATACTATAAAATGTTTGCTTGAAGGTAGACAACCTAAGTTTACGGAAGAGCATTATAGATATGGTTAGGAGGTAAGTATGGTGAAAAGGATAATAGTTGACCCTGTTACAAGAATAGAGGGACATGCGAAGATAAGTATATATCTTGATGATAATGGTAATGTTGAGGATGTTCATTTTCATGTTACTGAGGTTAGAGGGTTTGAGAAATTTTGTGAAGGGAGATTGTATACCGAGATGCCAGGTATAACGCAGAGGATATGTGGGATTTGCCCAGTTAGTCATCTTCTGGCATCTGCTAGGGCTGGTGACGATATTATGGGAATTGAGGTTCCAGAAGCAGCAAAGCTTCTAAGATATTTAATGAATTCTGCACAGTTTGTTCAGTCTCATGCTCTTAGTTTTTTCCATCTATCATCACCAGATCTGTTATTAGGGTTTGATTCAGATCCAGCGAAAAGAAACATCTTTGGGGTTATAGAGAAGTTTCCTGACCTAGCAAAGAGAGGTATCAGGCTTAGGAAGTTTGGGCAGGATATTATAGAAATGCTTGGTGGCAAAAAGATTCATCCAGCCTGGGCTGTGCCCGGAGGAGTTAGAGAGCCTTTATCGGAAGATAAAAAGCAGGTGATACTAGACCAGATTCCTGAGGCAAAGGAAACTACGCGAATAGGAATTGAGTTTTTCAAGTCCTATATTGATAAAAACAAAGATACTGTAGAGAACTTTGGAAACTTTTCAAGCTATTTTGTTGGGCTTGTGAATGAGGATGGCTCCTATAACCATCATGATGGGCTTCTAAGAGTTATTGATGCTAATGGAAATGTGATTCTGGATAAAATTGATCCTAGGAAATACTATGAGTATATAGGTGAGGCAAGCTCAGAGTATTCTTACCTAAAGTTCCCATATCTTAAGTCTGTTGGATATCCTGGTGGAATGTATAGGGTTGGACCGCTTGCAAGGCTTAATATAGTAAATAGGATGGGAACTCCTTTAGCAGATAAGGAACTAAAGGAGTTTAAATCTCTTTCACCGAATGGGGTTGTGCTAAGCTCATTCATGTATCATTATGCAAGGCTTATTGAGATCCTCCATTGCCTTGAGAAGATAGAAGAGATAGTGCAGAATCCTGTGATTTATAAAGGAAAATACAGAGTTTATGGTGGAGTGAACAAAGAGGTGGGTGTTGGGGTTTCCGAAGCACCAAGAGGAACGCTGTTTCATCATTATTGGGTTGATGAGAATGGCATATTACAGAAAGTTAACCTTATAATTGCAACGGGACACAATAACCTTGCAATGAATAAAACTGTTTTGCAGATTGCTAAGGCATACATAAAAAATGGGGATGTAAAGGAGGGAATGCTGAACAGAATTGAAGCTGGAATAAGATGTTTTGATCCTTGTCTTTCCTGTTCAACACATGCTATCGGGCAGATGCCGATGAAGGTGGAGATATTTGATAGCAGGAAGAATTTGGTAAAAACGATCATAAGAGACTAAGCTAGATTTCTAGGGCTGATGCAAAATAGTTTGAATTCACCGATTGGTTTTCTGCTTACAGTATTTTTAACTTATCAGGCTTAGCTATTTTTGATAAGGAGACTTAGGATTAAATATACTTAGTGCAGGTTATGAGGTGTGTATTTTGGTGTGTATTGGTTTTGATGATATTGATGGGGGAGATAGGCATGGGAGGGGGAATCTCTGAAGTATTGAAGACTTTAAGCAAAAACAGAACTGATTTTTCTCTTGATAATGGTCTTAGAGTTGTGATATTGAATGTTAGTGATGCTAGAAGTGTGAATATACTATTGGGGTTTGAAGCTGGTAGTTTGTATGAGAGTAAACCTGGGTTGGCTTATCTCACCTCGCAGGTGCTTCTATTTAAGAATAGAAGATATGGAATGCTGGAGATACCAAACCATGTTGAGTCTTTGGGTGGGAGTATAGATACTTCGTCTGGGCATGATATAGCCACTATAGGCATTAAGTGCCTGTATGAGGATATTTACACATCTCTTTCAAAGTTATTTGATGTTTTGACTGGGTTTGAAGTGGATGGTGAGGTGTTGAATATAGTTAGGCCAAATATAATCTCTGCGCTTAAGGTTAAGGAGGATGATCCCTGGGAGTATACGAGGAGAGTGTTTTTAAAGGAACTTTATGGTGACCATCCTTATGGGAGAGAGCCTGAGGGAGAGGAAAGTGGTATAAGTGCTATTCAACCTGAGGATGTGGAGAAGTTTTTTAGGGATTTCTACACACCTGATAATGCGGTTTTGGTGATAGTTGGTAGGGTGGAGAAGAGGAAACTTGTGGAGTTTATAAAGAGAAAGTATTCCGGGTGGAAAGGGAAAAGAGCTGAAGTTTCGCTACCGGAGGTTACTAATGTGTCCAAAAGTAGGGAGGTTAGGATAAGCAAGAAGTTGAAGCAGGCTACTATAAGGGTTGGACACTTGTCAACCAATATTAAGGATCGCAATAGAGTAGAGCTGAAGGTGTTGAATTTTATTCTCGGGGGTGGTGGGTTTGGTTCTAGGTTGATGGAGAAGATAAGAGAAAGGGAAGGTCTTGCTTATGGGGTGTTTAGTAACTTCTATATTGATAGGAAGCTCAACGGGTATTTTTTCGTTGGGACGCAAACCGAGGGTAGGAATATCTCTAGAGTTGTAGAAATTATAACGAACGAGATTTTGAGTCTAGTAAGAGATGGTATTACAGAGAAAGAGTTAGAGGAAGCTAAAGGCTTTTCAGAGGGTTCCATACTACTTGGTATGGAAAGTTTCTCCACCATTGCTTCGTTTTTACTGTATGAGAAGCTTTTTGGGCTAAAGGAGAACTATTTTATTAAAGATGTTGAAAGAATTTCCGTAATTAAAAGAGAGGATATAGAGAGAGTTGCAAGAGAATATCTTCGTCCGACTGAGCTTGCGACAGTTATTGTTGGGGGTGAGTAATGGAGAAGAAGGAGCTACAACTGGAAGTCCCAGAGAATTTAGAAGTTACTCATTATTCAAATTTGATAATAGTTTCGTTCAATGAGGATGAGTTTATTCTTGACTTTGCTAGGATTATGCCTGGTAACAGAAACCCTAGAGTAGTGTCTAGGATAGTCCTTAATCCGAGGAATGCAAAGAGGCTTGCTGGTCTGTTGTCTAACAATATAGTTGAATATGAGAAGAAATTTGGTGTTATAATTCTTCCGGAGTTTGGTAAAGATGCTCATTGAGAGGTTGTTATTTGAAAATAAAGTAATACTCATCACAGGTGCTACTGGCACTATAGGTGGTGGTATCCTAAAATACATACTTAGTAACTTTTATGAGCTTGTCAAGGAGATAAGAGTGTTAAGTAGAGATGAGTATAAGCTGTCAAAGTTGGTTGAAGATCTTAAGGATTACAGGAAGGTAGTTCCTAAATTAGGGGATATAAGAGATGTTGAAGCTATTAAGAGGTATACCTCAGGTGTAGATTTGGTGATTCATTCAGCTGCTTTAAAGAGGGTAGAATTTGGAGAATACTATCCCTATGAGCTAGTGAAGACTAATATAGAAGGGACAAAGAATTTAGTTGATGCAAGTATTGAAAGTGGGATAGAGAGGGCTATGATGGTGAGCACTGATAAGGCAGTTGAGCCATCTAGCACCTATGGAGCAACAAAGCTCTGTGCGGAGAGGATATTTATCTCTGGAAATATAGATGAAAGGAATAACTTTAGAACCAAATTTTCAGTAGTTAGGCTTGGTAATGTTATAAACAGCAGGGGGAGTATTTTTGAAGTAGTGAAAGAGAAAAAGCGAAATATGGAACCTGTTTATGTGACTGATAAAAATATGACGAGGTTCTGGATAACTATAGAAGAAGCATCTAGGTTTGTAGTTAGGTGTTTGTCCTTGATGGAAGGTGGAGAGATATTTATTCCTAAAATGCAAGCGTCAAGGGTATTGGATCTTGTTAAGATATTATATCCTATGGCGAGAATTATTGAGTCTAAACCTAGGCCTGGTGAGAAAATCCATGAGAAGCTTATTTCGGAGTATGAAAAAAGAATTTGTTTTGAAAACGATGAATGTTTTGTGGTGTATCCTGAGATAGTGAACGAAAGGAAACCATTTGATACAATATACCTGAAACACTGGAATAGGGTGGCTTTATCTACTTCATTTTCTAGTGATGATTTTACAACTTCGGAAGTATCAGACTTTATTGAGGAGATTGAGGAATTTTAAGGAAGGTGAGAAGCTGTTATAGAAGATGAGAAAGAGGGTAGCTAGCTGTTGGTGTGTAGCAAGGCTACCCTTTAGGAAGAATTATTGTCTGGTAGTTGGTTCTTGAGATGCTACTTTTCTCTTCTTCTCCAATTCAACAAGTTCAACTTGGTCTATTATTTTTCTTAGCATTCTTTTGGTATACTCAATCTTTTCTTTTGAGAGTATTTGCCAATATTTCTCATCGTCAATGTCAAGTTCTTCATAAACTATAGCTCTGTCAAATGAAACAGCGACGTCCTTGAAGTATACAACGAAGTCGCCACCTTGTTCCTCCTGGGGTTTGTAGATTTTGAAGTAAGCCAGTTCTTTGTAAGGTAATGGTCTTGGGTATAAAGGAAGTCTTTGTAAAATTCTTTGATTGACTTGTTCAATATAATTTGGGTTTTCCCAGGCTAGTCTTCTCCATCCTTGGAAATATAATGCTCCCATAAAGTATTCTTCTTCTGCACCGTCTTCATTTCTAAAGATAACAGACATAAGGTGTTTATAGTTTCTACCTGCAACCCATACGGAAACTCTCTTGATCTGGAGAACATTCATCAGTATTCCGCTTTTTACTTTCTCTTCCTCGGTAAACTGCTTTTTTGAGAAGTCTCCTTCAGGATCTACTGGTGTACCGTCAAGGTAGTAAGGAGTAAATCTGAATGGAGGAATTATTTTAGCGTTTGAGAGGAATGGTGTTGCTGGAAATTTTATTCTCACACCCATTACATCTCCCCATTTCGCACTTTGGACCTTCAGCACGTATGAATTGACAATGTTTGGAACAAACCTTGCAGATGAGACCAATTCAACTTTCCAGTTATTTATTTTCCATGTTGCTGGATCAAACCAAATGTCCAGAAGCTTTTGGGCGTTTTCCTGGGAGTAGAACCATTCTCTGTATAAGTCTAGTCCTTCTTTCTTATAGCTATCAACTAGGTTCTGGAGATTCTGCTTCTCTCTTGCCAGATACTGGCCAATTTTTTGTTCGTATGAACCGAAGTCAATGAGAGTTCTTTCAATCTCTGCAAACCCTACTCCAACTGTTACTATTAAGAGCAAAACGGAAATCGCTACTCTTCTCATAACATCCTCCTTTTGCTTATAGGATTATCGGAAGGGTGTTATCCTTAGTTTAAAACCCTTTCCGATTCCATAAGAATGATAAATGTAATGGTTTTCTCTTTCAACGGCAACTGTCTTATTCACCAAACTCTAGGTGCAGTAGAGTCTAAAATTCTTTGTATGATGCTCAGTAATTTGGTTTAGGGTTGTGGGTGAGAATGAAAACATTGTAGAACACCTTGGCAAATATTTAAAAAATCTAGGAACCAGCAACTTCTGAGTATAAAGGGTCCAAGAAAGAAGAAAAGATTCTAATACATATAGCTAGTAAGGTGCATAATCGTGGAATTACTATGGGAAGGGTTAACAAGAAAATTCTTGAGAAAGTTGGAAACAGGAAAGTAATTTGGAATTTGTTGCTCTGGGTAGGCTTCTCTTGAAATGTGATGAGAGTTATATTAATAATTTATTTAAAGTTAGAGTTTATGCAAGAAGGTGAGAAAGATAGAGTTAAACACGATATAGTGGTAGATTTTCTAAAGCCGGGAATGATGTTGGCGGGAGATCTTTTTTCTAAAGAAGGAGTTTTACTCTGGCCTGCTAGAAGGCCAATAACCCAGAGTTTCATAAATCAAATAAAAGCTCAAGGAATAAAAGAGTTGTATTACACCAGGGAGATAAAGAAAGATCTCTCAGAGTTTCGTCCTCCTATGTTTTCGGAGGAGGTTAAGGAAAGTGCTAAGGAGGTGATAGATAATGTTTTACAGCAAGTAAAAGAAGATAAGAAAATAGAAATTCAGCAAGTTAAAGAGATTATAGAACAGCTTTTTAGAGAGATGATACAGAAGTTGGGGAAAGCGGTGATAAACCTTTCGGTGGTAAAGAACTACGATGAATACACCTATATTCACTCTATAAATGTCACGATACTGTCAATGTTTTTCTCAAAGTTTTTGGGGGCTAGTGACTTTGTCATAAAGGAGATAGGAACGGGTGCTTTACTACATGATGTGGGTAAGATCAAAATACCTACCTCTATTCTCTATAAGCCTGAAGAGCTTACGGAAGAAGAGTTTACTGTTATAAAAAAGCATCCAATAATAGGGTATTTTGCGGTAAAAGATGAACCCACTGTAAGCACTTATGCTAAGAAGATCGTCTTATTCCATCATGAAAGATACGACGGTAATGGGTATCCATTGGGGATAAAGTTTGACAGGATTGGTAGGTATCCACAGATTGTAAGCTTAGCGGATGTTTTTGATGCTTTAACATCAGAAAGGCCGTATAAGGGTGGGATGACTATACCTCAAGCGTTAGACTTTATAATGAAGAAGTCCGGAATATACTTTGAGCCTCTTCTGGCACAGAAGTTTATAATTGAGCTGTCAAAGCTTTACGGTCTACCATCTCCTTATATTCCTGGAGCCTTTGTATTGTTGAATACTGGAGAGAAGGGAGTAATACTCCAGAAAGATTCTGAGTATTCAATGAAACCAAGCGTTTTGATAATAGAGAATTCGCTGGGGAGGGTTAGTAGTAAGATAAAGCTGAATTTACAGCTAGATCCGCACCGATACATTGTAAAGGTGATTACTGAGATGGAAGAAGTTGACAGGCTGAAAATCCTGCTAATGTGATAGGAGGGACTGGATTATGTCCCCCCTAATAAGTAGGCGGTGCGATACCTATCTCTTGAGATTCAGTATTTCTTGTAACATCTGGTCAGTAGTTGTTATTGTTCTTGAGTTTGCTTGAAAGCCTCTTTGAGTAACGATCATATCAACGAAGGCATCAGATAAGTCAACATTTGACATTTCTAATGCACCAGAATATATTTTCCCTTTACCTTTTAGCTCAGCAGGACTGATATCCGCTAGTCCTGAGTTCATAGTCTCAATATAAAGGTTCTCTCCAACTTTTTCTAATCCTTGAGGGTTTGTAAAGCCAGCTAAAGCTATTTGCCCAAGAGGCTCTTGTAGACCGTTTGTAAAAACACCTATTATTGTCCCAGAACTGTCAATCTTAAAGCTTTCAAGGTATCCCATAGCATGTCCATCTTGGTCGTAAACTGATGCAGTTGAGGGTGAAGAGAATTGAGTGATACTGTTTTCTATACTACCTGCAACTCCAAGCTCTATCTTAACAGTCTGCCTTGTTCCATCAGGTAAAGTGAAACTTACATTGGCCATTAGGGTTCCAGCATCCAGAACCGTAGGATTTATACTGTTGTCGGATACACTTCTTAGAGTTCCTTTATTATCAAAGAGTACGGTAAATTGGTTGTTATTGTCAACTTTCTCTTCACCTACACTAACAACAACACCGCTAGCGTTTTCCACATTTACCGTAGCAACCCAAGTGTTAAGGTCGCTTCTAACAAAGTCAACGAACATTCTATACCTGTTTCCGTAGGAATCAAATATGTCAACACTTGTCTTATGGGTATATTTCTCTCTGTCAAGCAAGCTTGATTCTGGGGTTAAGATGGGTGTTCTACTGTCAAGATTTGATCTGTATTTGACTATGGTAGTAGCTGCTGCGGGGCTTTTGGCTCCTCTGGGTATAACTAAATCTTCTATCTGTCCAGATGGGTTTATTATTATTTCACCAGTCTCAAGCTTCTGTGCTTTCCACCCTTGTACTTTAAAACCACTTGAGTTGACTAGTGTACCATCTTTATCAATATAGAAATTACCAGCTCTTGAGTAAAACAATTGCTCACCCTTTTTCAGGACAAAGAACCCTTCTCCAGCAATAGCAAGATCGGTATTAATTCCTGTTGTTTGTATACTACCCTGCGTCATAATCTTATCAATGCTTGCAACTGTCATTCCTAATCCTACCTGCTTGGAGTTAATACCCCCTCGCTCATCAGTAGGTTTAGCAGATGCTTCCATCATCTGAGAGATAATGTCCTGAAATGTAACTCTTTCTCTCTTAAACCCATAAGTATTGACATTGGAAATGTTGTTACCTAAAACGTCCATCCTGACCTGATGGTTAATTAGACCAGATACACCCGAATAAAGTGACCTCATCATAACGTTTATCCCTCACAGCACTATTAACTTTCGGAAATCTACTAAAGTTCTTAAGAATAATAATCCTTACCTACTCATTCTCTTTGACTTGATGTTTCTTATGAAGGTATTACCAAACCTGTGAGCCTCGTCTCTGATTCTTTGTAGCAACCTTAGGGCGTAGGAGCTTCTTGGGAGCTTTAACTCCTCGCCATTAGGAAGTATTATTTTCTCCTCTTGCTTTGCAAGAGCAATGACGGGGATGTTTAATTCTAACTTCTTAAGAGATCTTGTAGCAGAATTTAATTGCCCTTTCCCACCATCAACGAGTATAAGCTCTGGTAGTTGCCCATCTTCCTTTTCCCTACTATATCTTCTGTATACGATCTCTTCTATCATCCCAAAATCATTTTGCCCTTCAACAGTCTTTATCTTGAATACCCTATAGTATTTCTTTGAAGCAACTCCATCTATGAATCTAACGCTGGAACCTACTGATATTTCATCACCATAGTTTGCAACGTCAAAGCCATCTATTACCGAGATGCTTTCAATACCTAGTATGTTACATAGCTCTTCTAATTCTTTGTTCTCCATGTCAATCCTAGCCAAGTGTTCGTTTAAGGTGATCTCTGAATTCTTTCTGCATATTTCCAAAATTTTACTGTCTTTCTCCTCTTGAGGAGCTAGAATATCAATAGGATAGCTGATACTGTCTTTAATCTTGTCAAAAAAGCTTCTAATTCCATGTAACATCTCAACCTCTGCAAAGATCCTACTGATTTTGAGATCCTCACTACTTAACAAGTATATTGAGGATAAGAACTTCTCTAAAGGATTCTCTTCTTCCTTCTTCTCTAAGGTTATACTTTCTTTCCCTAGGAACTTTCCTCCTATTATGTGGGCTATGTAGAAGTTTATGAGATCTTCGGTCTCAGAGAAGGAAATATAATCAGCGGTTGTAAATTCATCAGCCGAAAAAACAAACTGTTTTTGTGTCTCAATTTCCTTTAGTGCGTTTATGCTATCCCTTAGAAAGGATGCTTTTTCAAAGTTAAGATCTTTTGCACTTTCTTTCATTTCTTTTTCTAGAATCGCTATGACTTCGTCTATCTCACCTTTCAACACCTTTTTGGTTTTTTCAACATTGTTTATGTATTCTATTGGTGAGATTTTTTTCTCGCAAGGAGCAGAACAGCGATCTATGTAATAGTTTAGGCAGGCTTTTTTAGGCATTTTTCTACAAGTTCTTATCTTGAAGACTCTCTGTATGACATCCACTAGTTTATGAGGCAAGGTGCTATCTGTAAATGGCCCGAAGTATTCAAATTCATGGCTGGGTTCGTATTTGCGTGTAGCGTTTATGTAAGGAAACTCATCCTTTGATAACTTGACAAAGGGGAAAAACTTACTGTCCTTCATTAAAACATTGTATCTTGGTTTATGTCTTTTTATAAGGTTTGCTTCAAGTATTAGTGCTTCAGACTCGGTGTTTACAACTATATAGTCAATCTTTGCAACTTTGTTAACTAGGTTTTGAATTCTCCTTGAATGGTTTTTGGAAGTGAAGTAAGAGGTTATGCGGTTTTTTAGGTTTACCGATTTTCCAATATATAACACTTCTCCGGTCTCACTATACATTACATATACACCAGTAGTTTCTGGTATTTGTTTTAGAAATTCCTTGTTAACCACGATTTAAAGTATAAACAACTTAGTTTTACCAAGTCATCTAGGAAGATATATCAAACAATAAATTCCAATTTCCGTTAGGTGATAGATAAGATTTAACTTTTTGTTTACTCACTCTCTCTGTTTCTAGATAGCATTCATCAATCACAAATTTCACTTTGCACTAAGCCTTTTATTTATTAAGAAAAGTATTCACCCAGTCCCGACAGGGACTGCGAGGATAATGAAAAGGAAAACTACATCTTAGTTAAGATTTTGGATTTATTGGTATATCAAGGCCAAAGTCTGAGGTTGAAGTATAGATTTTAGTAGGTTGGAAGTAACAGGAAGTTATTGCGAAACTTTTTGTCAGACTTCAGGAGTTTTTAGGTGGTTTTAATCTTTGAAAAGAACGTTTGGTATTATTGCTTGGATGATTTTGGGTTTTTGGTCTGTCTATACGCTTATAAATATGTCTATCAGGGTATTAGGATCAAAAAATTCTTTGTAGGTTTTTATGGCGAAATTGTCGGTCATTCCAGCAATATACCAGCAAGCAAGTCTTACTCTCCATTCTTCACTATTATTTGCATTAAACCTATCCCAGTATTCTTGGTATTCTCTGGGGTAAAGATTTCTTGCGTTTTTATCTGTAAATACCTCAAATAACTTCTCAATTATCATCTCACACTTTTCCCTTGTTCTGAGGATGTTTTTGCTTTTGTAGATAAGTTCATCTTCAATTGCTCTCAGGACTCTGTTTTTCAACTTTACATTTTCTCTGATTTTAAGTTTATAGCTATACCTAGTGTTCTTTTCGTCTACTTTTTCCAACTCTACTCCCATTACGAAGTCGTTTATTAGTTTTGATGTTATGGCTTTTAGTCTTCTTTTTCTTTCAACTTCCGAGGGTGAGTTTTCAATAAATTCTACTATCTTTCTTACTCTACCGAATATTCTCTCAATTTTGTCTGGTGGTTCACGAAAATGTTTTATGACTTTTTCAAGAAGACTGTTGTTAAAGAAGTGACTTTTAAGGAGTCCGCTTTTTATGCCATCTTCAAGGTCGTGGACGGAGTAAGCTGAGCTATCAGCCCAGTTTACAATCTGACATTCTATGCTTCTTTTGTTCTCAATAGGTTTGTTGGACAACCAATTAGGATCAATCCATGTTATTATTGAGCTGAAGAAGTCGTATGTGTAGAGGAATTTTTGTTTATTCTCATTTTTAGTAGTTTTGTATTTTAGAAGCCCATCAAGAGTAGCTCTTGTTAGGTTGAGTCCCTTATCTTCAATCTTGGTTTCTAAGAAGCAGAGGATTATGATGTTGTGGGCGTTTGCGTCAAACCCTTCAAAATTGTTGAGTCTGTTCAGGCATTCTTCACCTGTGTGTCCGAAAGGAGGGTGTCCTATGTCGTGAGCAAGAGAAATGGCTTCAAGAAGTTCGGTATCTATTCCTAGTTTAAGGCCTATTGCTTTTGCAATCTGTGCTACTTCAATTGAATGTGTAAGCCTAGTGCGGTAAAAATCCATAAGTCCTGCACCATACACTTGAGTTTTTGCTTGAAGTCTTCTGAAGGCGCTACTGTGTATTATTCTATCACGGTCTATTTCGTAAGGTTTTCTCCTATCACCTCTTTTTCTCTTTTCCTTTACTATTCTCTCATAGTCAAATTCCGTATACTTTACTCTTAGTTTTCTCATGCCATTTGTTCTCAAAACCTTTCTAAATATAAGAAAAGCCGAAGTTGGAAGGCAACTTGTTAAGTTGCCAGATGGTAGTTTGTTAGGTGATAATCTTGAAAAAGTATGGTATTAAGAGGTGTTATTAGGAGTATTTCAGCGGTCAGTCTAGCTGTAGGTGTCTTGGTTTTTTTAGGAGTATCTGAGGAGAAGGGGGAGGTAGGTATAGACTGGGGAGGTGATAATGTGTTTGTTGTGAGGGGAGAGTTGGTGCTGGAGGATGATGATGGTAGGGTTATTGGGAAGTTAGGTGATGGTAAGAAGTTTAAGGTTGAGATGGGGTATAGGGGCAGGTTTTATGTTGTGAGTGAGGATAACCGTAGGGGTTGGATA